>CAMDKT010000351.1 GCA_945900935.1 Candidatus Sulfopaludibacter sp. SbA3
ATCGCGCCTTTTTGCGATTTCCAAGGGCGGTGGGAAGAGAGCGAAAACCTGCGCTTGGTTTTCCTCGCTTTCCACCGCCCGCCATTTCCACGGCCGGTCTTGCGGGCCGAATGCTCTTGCCACTACCAGCTACTTCGGCGCTGGCGAACGTAAGCCGACTCTCTTACCCGCATGAAACAGCGAAGAACCCTTTTTTCTCGTCGTCGTCATCGACCTCTCCTTGGTTTTTGACTTCGTCGAATCTTAGCTTATTGCCTAGTCTGAATTCCTGGGACCACTATACACTCTATCCCTGCGCAAATACGCCGCTTCGCCGTCCGCGCCGCGAACACGATGTTTCCGCTCTCATTCCTAACAATCTGCGCGGATTTGCCCGCTAATCAAGTACGGATCAGAGGCGGAGTACTTGAAGTTGGCAAACGATTTTTTTAACCGTCCCTTCAGCCCTTCAAACATGGTTCAGTGCATTCGGGGGAGACTGGATCAAGTCAGATACGACCGCGCAACAGGTGAATTTGGCGTCATGGCAAAAGATAGCATTACAATTCGCACATTCTTTAAGCCGATTCCTTGCCATCAAGCCTCAGAGGCCATAGTTGCTCTGAAGCGTTGTCATCCCCTTCCGGCAAACGAAGACTACTTTCAACAGGAGTGCTTAAAATGGTGATAATTCCATGCCCGGTCTGCAACTATCGCTTATCGGAGCCACCTGAGGACTTTGACTACTGTCCTTGTTGTGGGACACAGTTCGGATATCATGACGTCGGCCGTACTTACGCCTCGATTCGAGAGGCCTGGATCAATAGAGGAATGCCATGGTGGAGTCCGGTTCGCCAAGCCCCAAAGGGATGGAGTCCGCATCTCCAACTCCTCCAGTCTCCGCTTCCTGATAACAGGTCGCCGCATCAATTCGCGCCTGGATTGTCGACAACGGGAAAACACGCCGATTCGCATGCCTCACAAGGTCTTCGCCTTAGCGAGCAGATACCACAGCTTTTGTCATAAGGAGAAAGCAATGAGCAAAAAACAGAAGCAAGATGAGTTAGGAGATACCGGGGAACTTGCAGCGACATACGCGAATAATACACTCCTGGAGTCAAGCGTTTGGGATCTGAAAATATTCTTCGGGCAGTGGTATAACAAGCCTGGGGTGGACTGGCACACGGCGGTCGTGTTGCCATGGGCGCAAGTAAAACTTCTATCTCATTACTTGAAAGTTAATCTGGCCGTGTACGAAGCGCAAAACGGAGCAGTAAGGGTTCCGCCGGCGATGGCACAGTCTCTGCCGGAGCCCCCTGAGGGTACTACTCACGAAGAACGGCATATAGTCGAACTGGTTCAGAAGATGCATCGGGAGTTTTTTGGATTATCCCAGGAAGGTGACAACGCGGAACAGAAATAGGGGTGCGAAGTTCCTACTCTATCTTACTAACCCTCGGGCAACTCCAACCGCGGCGGTGACAGGCTCTACTTCCGCGATCCCGACGGCCACTTACTAACTACACCAGAATATCCTTAACCACTTCCCCGCTGATCCCCGTCAGCCTCGCGTCCAGTCCCTGGAACTTCACCGTCATCCGCAGATGATCGATCCCCAATAAATGCAGCATCGTCGCATGGAAATCGTGGACGCTCACCGGCTTCTCCACCGCCGCGTACCCCAACTCATCCGTCGCGCCATAAGAGTTCCCGCCCTTGATCCCGCCCCCAGCCATCATGTAACTGAAGCCCTTAATGTGATGATCCCGCCCGTCGCCTCCCTGTGACATCGGCGTCCGTCCAAACTCGCCGCCCCAAATCACCAGCGTCTCGTCCAGCATCCCCCGCTGCTTCAAATCGTTGATCAACGCCGCCGTCGCCCGGTCCACTTCCTCCGCCTTCAAAGTCACGTTCGCCTTCACCCCGCCATGGTGATCCCAGTCGCGATGATAGAGCTGAATAAACCGCACTCCGCGCTCGGCCAATCGCCGCGCCAGCAGGCAATTCGACGCAAACGATCCATCCCCCGGCGTCGCTCCATACGCCTCCAAAACCGATGCC
Source organism: Candidatus Sulfopaludibacter sp. SbA3 (assembly GCA_945900935.1). Lineage (GTDB taxonomy): Bacteria > Acidobacteriota > Terriglobia > Bryobacterales > Bryobacteraceae. The sequence goes on from CAMDKT010000351.1 coordinate 2,041, forward strand.
GGCTCCTTCGACATATCCACCAGTCCCGGCACCGAAGTCTGCATCCGGAACGCCATCTCATACTGCGCCACCCGCGTCAAAATCTCCGGGTCCCGCAGGCTTTGATACGCGGCCTTGTTCAACGCCCCCACCGCGTCAATCGACTCCTTCTGCAACCCCTCCCCCATTCCCGCCGGATTCTGAATATACAACACCGGATCGCCAATCGAATTCAATTTCACACCCTGCAACTTACTCGGCAAAATACCAGCCGACCACTGCCGCTGCGCAATCGGCTGCATCTGTCCGCCCCGCCCGGCCGACATCAGGACAACATACCCCGGCAAGTCTTCCGTCTCCGCGCCCAGCCCGTAGAGCGCCCACGATCCCATGCTCGGCCGCCCCGGCAAAATCGACCCTGTGTTCATCAATGTATGAGCCGGATCGTGATTAATCTGCTCTCCCCACATCGACCGGATGATACAAACCTCATCCGCCACCGACCCCATGCGCGGAAACAACTCGCACATCTCCTGACCCGACTTGCCAAATTTCTTAAAACCTAACTGCGGTCCATAACAAATCAGCGGTTTTCCCTGTAACTGCGCGATCTGCTGGCCCTTCGTGAATGACTCCGGCATCGGCTTCAAATGCATCTCCGCCAGGCGTGGCTTGTAGTCAAACGTCTCTAAGTGGGACGGCCCACCGGCCTGATACAGAAAGATCACCCGCTTGGCTTTCGGCGCGTGATGCAACGGCGATATGACGCCCTTGGCCATCAATTGATCCAGCGCCGTCATCCCCAGCGCCCCAGCCATCGTTTTGTTCAAAAATGCCCGTCGTGTTTGCATGGCTAGTTCCTTGTAATCGTCTCGTGCAAATTCAAAATTGCCCGCGTCACCGTCATCGTCGCCGCTAGTTCCACCGCGTTCGCCCCTGGCAAAACAGGCGCGTCACCGGCCTCGATAAATGCCCGCGCCCCGGCCGGATCGGCATCGAACCGCCGCATGGCGCGTTGATACAAATCCGCCAGAATTCCCAACTCCTCGGCCGTTGGCGCCCGCCCCAACGCGCGCCGGAACGCCCATCCTGCCCGCGCCTCAGCCGTTCCCGCCGCCCGCACCGTATTCTGTGCAAACACCCGCGCCGCCTCCACATAACTCGGATCATTCAGAAGCACCAGCGCCTGCAGCGGCGTATTGGAAACAGACCGGTTCACCGTGCACTCCTCCCGGCTCGCCGCGTCAAACGTCATCAGGCTCGGATGCAAAAATGTCCTCTGCCAAAACGTATACACTCCACGCCGGTATTGATCGGCGCCCTTACTCGCCGCATACTCCCGCTTCGGGAAATTCAGCGCCGTCAAATACCCCTCCGGCTGATAAGGCCGAACACTGGGCCCGCCAAAGGACTCCGACAACAATCCCGATACACTCAACGCAATGTCTCTTACCACCTCGGCATCCACCCGCAGCCGGTTCTGCCGCGACAACAGCCGGTTATCCGGATCCAAATCACTCGAGCCCGCCGAACTCTGCCGATACGTCTGACTCATCACAATCAACTTAGTAACATGTTTGCGGTTCCACCCGGAATCCATGAACTCCGACGCCAGATAGTCGAGTAAGTCCGCATGGACCGGCCACTCCCCTTGTGACCCGAAATCCTCTAGAACTTTCGACAAGCCAACTCCGAAAAACAACCGCCACTGCCGGTTCACAAACGCCCGCGCCGTCAGCGGGTTTTCCTTCGAAACCAGCCAGTTCGCCAGGTCCAGCCGCGTGGCCCGGCCCGTCATCGGCAGCTTTCCCAGGAATGCGGGGATAGCAGGCTCTACCACCGGTCCCGACTCGTCCAGGAAGTTCCCCCGCCGTAAAATCCGTGTCTCCTCCGGAGTCGTCGCCTCGGTCACCATCACCCGCGGCACGCCTAGTTCGAAGGCATCCAGCGCCACCCCAGCCCGCGTCCACGCCAGCGTTAATTCCTGTCGCGAAGCACCCGTCCAGTCCAAAACCTTAGCAATCAGCGCCTTTTCGTCCCCACTCCGCGAATCGGCCGGCTTCTTCAGCGCCGCCGCCACCGCCGTCGGCAACCCCTTGTCCACCGACTCATGCCGCCGCCCGGCCGGGTCCATCGCCGGTGCCGCCAATCCCGGCGACAGCGCGATCCGCACCCGTCCCGCCGTCGCTCGCCGGTAAGCCGTATCCTGCCGCAGCCGTATCACCAAACGCGAATCTGCCCCCGTTGTCACCGGTTCCGATAACCGCAAAGCGAGGAAGGGAAGTACACCATCATGATACGGCGACCCGCCCCATCCCGTCGCGGCCGCACCGTCAATCGCGTTCATCGGATTCTGATCTAAATTCTGTAACTTCACTCCAGACGCCGCCAACACAAACCGCAGCTTTTTCCCCTCGGGCAGTAACTCGGCCTCTATCTCCGAGATCATCAAACGATCAGCGCCACGCGCCACGCCCAGCCCCGCCAATGACTCATCCTGCACCGCTTGCACGCCAATCTGTGACCACGTTCCCGCGCCCGGCGCCAGTGTAATCGTATAAGTCTCATTCTCCGGATTCTCGCCCGACGCCACCACCAAGCCATCCCCCGGCCGCGTCAACTTCGGCGTGTTCGCCATCGGCGGCACTTCGTCGTTATAAACCGTCAGCGTTGCCCGCCCAGCCGTCGCCGACACCGGCCGCTGATACACCCACTGCAACTCCCCGCTCTCATTCCGCTTCAACAACGCCGCCTCCGAACGCCGCCCATTCGCCAACGCCGCCGCCGCCGCATCCAAAGCCGCACGCAACTCCCGCCGCTTCGCCGCCTGCTCCGCCGTCGCCAGATCGAGTTGCGATCCCCACGCCGCCGGGCCCTTGTCGGCCACCAGCCCCGTCTCCTTGATATCGGCGAAAAACGCCTTCATGGAATAAAAATCCTTCGCCGTAAACGGATCGAACTTGTGGTCGTGGCACTCCGCGCAGCCCAGCGTCGAACCCATCCACACCGCCGTCGTCGTCCGCACACGGTCCGCGGCGTACTTCGCCAAATACTCCTTCGGCTGCAATCCGCCTTCCGCCGAAACGCGCAGAATCCGGTTAAACGCCGATGCCGTTTTCTGCCGCGCCGTCGCATTCGGAATCAAGTCCCCGGCCAACTGCTCCCGCGTGAATTGATCGAACGGCTGGTTCTCGTGAATCGAGTGCAGCACGTAGTCCCGATACGGCCACGCCGGAAACGGATTGTCGCCATGGAACCCCGCCGTATCGGCATACCGCACCGCGTCCAGCCAATGCATCGCTTGTTTCTCGGCATACCGCGTCGACGCCATCAGGTGGTCCACCACCTTTTCGTATGCATACTCCGAGGCGTCATTCACGAACGCATCCACTTCTTCCGGAGTTGGCGGAATGCCCGTCAAATCCAGCGCGACACGGCGAATCAGCGTCCGCCGGTCCGCCTCCGCGGAGCGTTTAGGAGTATACCCGTCAATAGCCGCCCCGGCCGCCGCGCGCCGCACTGGTTCGTAGGCCCAGTGCCCCTCATACTTAGCGCCCTCGGCCACCCAGCGTTTGATCGTGTCTTTCTGCGAGGCCGTCAAAACCTTGTGCGACGTCAACGGCGGCATCACCGTTCCGTCCCCCGAAAAGATCCTCTGAATAATATGACTCTGTGTCGGATTCCCCGGAACAATCGGCGCCAGCCCTTGCCGATTCGGGCGCAACGCCTCGTCCCGCAGATCCAGCCGCAGGTTCGCCATCCTCGCCGCCTTGTCCGGCCCGTGGCACCGGAAACACGTATCGGACATGATCGGCCGGATATCCCGGTTAAAACTCACCGGCCCCTGACCAGACACAGTCATCGAAATAACGAGAAAAAGGAGAATCCGCACGTCCCCAGCATATACCGGATCGCGTATCCTGGAACGATGCAATCCAATGGGAAAGTCGCCCTCGTCACCGGCGCGGGCAGCGGTATCGGTCGCGCTGTCGCCCTCGCTCTCCGCGGCGCCGGTTACAACGTCGTCATCGCGGGCCGCCGGGCCGCCGAACTCGAGAAAACCGTCGGCCAGTGGGACGGTTTTCTCGCCGTTCCCACCGACATCAGCGACCCCCTCGCGGTAAAGGCGCTCTTCGCCAAAACGCAGGAGGTCTTCGGAAGACTCGACGTATTATTCAACAACGCGGGCATGGGCGCGCCGGCCATCCCGATGGACGAAGTGACCTACGAACAATGGTCCGCCGTTGTCGGCGTCAACCTCACCGGCGCGTTTTTATGCGCGCAGGAGGCTATGCGGATGATGAAGCAACAAACCCCGCAAGGCGGCCGCATCATCAACAACGGATCCATTTCGGCCCAGACACCCCGCCCCAACTCGGCTCCGTATACGGCGACAAAGCACGCGATCACCGGCCTTACGAAATCCATCGCCCTGGACGGCCGCCCCTTCAACATCGCCTGCGG
>CAMDKT010000352.1 GCA_945900935.1 Candidatus Sulfopaludibacter sp. SbA3
TTGGAGGCGGCGAAGGCGAGAACTTCTTCGAGGTTGAGGTCAGGGAGGATGGCGCTGACGAAGCCGAGTGTGAGCATGGGTCTGAAGACTACTATACACTCTGATAAATGCGTTTCCTGCCGCTACTGACACTTTGCCTGGCGGGGCAAGGGTGGACTTTTCAGACGATTCCGGCCGACACCGTGGTGGAGCGGCTACGGCGAATTGAGCGAGGCTGGGTGCGTGGCTCCGCAACCGGAAGTACAGAAAGTAAGAGCTTCGAAAGTGCCGAATCTGGTCTGCACGCTGCCCGGGAATTCGGCGACGGATCTGATTCTGGTGACGGCGCATTTTGACAGAGCACGGGCGGGGGCGATTGATAACTGGACGGGAGCGTCGCTGTTGCCGTCGCTGTTTCAAACGATGCGGACCAACACCGGGCGCAGGCATACGTTTTTATTCATCGGCTTTACGGACGAGGAGGCGGGTCTGGAGGGGTCACGGGCATGGAATCGAAAGACGATTCTGAAAGACGCGCGGGTAGTGGTTACTATCGATAGTGTGGCGTCGCGAGCGGACCCGGTGTTGAAGGGTGAGGCTGTCCGAATAGGCGCGGCCCTGAAGATCGCGGTGGAGGGGATGAGTGCGGACAACGTGGGGCAGACGATCAATTGAGCAAAGTGAACGTGGATGAGAATTTGGGGGTGAAGGCTCCCGCCGGGAGCGTTAATTAGGGGCTCAACCGAAGTTTCTGCCTGGACCGCAGCCGCCGGCGGCGAATGTGGACAGAACGCGGCTGGCGTTTTCGGCGCCGCAGCAGGCGCAGCGCGCCGGGCTGTCGGCTTCGGACATCCTGCGCAACTTTTCAAACTTGACGCCGCATTCGGGACAAGCGTACTCATACATCGGCATACTCTTATTATGAAGCTTCGCATTCAGGCTTGCAGTATTCGGCTCCGTTTGAAACAGTCAGAGGTGCTGGCGCTGGTGGAGGGAGGGGAAGTGGTTGAGACGTGCCCGACGCTCCCGGTGGCGTTGCGGTATGCGCTGCGGCCGGATGCGGGGGTCACCGATTTATCGGCGGAGTTTGACGGCGGGCGGCTGACGGTGCGGATTCCGGCGCAGTGGCTGATCGGCTGGGATGGGGATGAGCGGGTGGGGTTTGAGTCGAACGGGTTGCTGATTGAGAAAGACTTCAAGTGCGCGCTCCCGGCGGGGCCCGCCGATAACGAAGACTGCTACGAGAATCCGGTGGCGTGCGGGTAAACGCAAAACGGCCGGCGCTGGGTTAGAGCGCCGGCCGAACTGCTTGCAGGGGCGTACTTATCGAACGCGAGTCAGGGCGTAGTTGATAGTCACGGTGGAAACGGCCGAAACGCCGGCGGAGTTGGTCACCGTAAGTTCGAAGATGTAGGGACCGAACTGCTCACCGAGCTGGACGCGAGGGGTGGGGGAATTCGGTTCCAGGACGGCGGCGGTTTTCTCCAGGGGGCGCCAGCGGTAGGTGAGCGGGCCGCCCTTGGGATCGACGGATTTGGTGCCATCGAGAGTTAGCAGGCGGTCGATGGTGGTGATGCTGGGGCCGGCGTTGGCGACAGGGCGATCAACGGCTGGTTCCGCGGCGACACGAACCGTCACCTCGCAACGCGCGGTTTCGTTCTTGGCGTTGTAGGCGATGAGGGTGTAGGTGGTGGTGGCAGTTGGGCGGACCGTCACCGGGTTGGAGATGCCGAGTCCGTTCAATGTAACCACGGTGAAGTTTTGCGCGGTGTAGCTGATGGACGCCGGGTCACCTGCCTTCACGACTTCAACCGGATTAGCGACGCAAGCGGTGATCGACGGCCCTGGCGTGGGGACGGGCGGCGCGGGCCGGACGTTGATCCCGATGGTCGAACTGATCTGGCCTTGCGCGTTCGACGCAGTCAGCGTGTAAAGCGTGTTGGCGGTTAGGGAAGCCGGCACATTGCCCTGGAGACCGACGGTGCCGAGCGTGCTGATGCTGACAGAGGTCGCGTTCTCGACAAGCCAGTCAATGGTTGTGCGCTCGCCGGCGGTGATGTCCATCGGCGATCCGGTGAAGCGGATGATGCGCGGAAGGCCGCCGCCCGCGGGGGGCGCAGTGCCCACCTGTACCACTGCCGTAGCCGAGGCGGAACCGAACTGGTTCGTGGCGGTGATGGTGTAAGTGGTGGTTTCAGTGGGGGAGATTGGCGCAGTGCCATTGGCGCGAACGGTTCCGACGCCGGAGACGGTGACGGTTTCGGCGTTTTCGGTCTGCCAGGACAGCGTCGAAGCTTGGCCGCGATCAATCGTCGCCGGGCTCGCCTGGAAACTGATGATACGCGGCAGGGGGCGTTCGACGTTCACGGTTACGGTCTCCACGGCTTCGCTGGTAGCATTTTTGGCGGTCAGACGATAGGTGGTAGTTTCCGACGGAGTCACCGGCGTGGTGCCTTGTGTGGCGTTGACGGCGCCGACGACTGGAGTAATGGTCGCCGAATCAGCGTTCTCAATTAACCACAACAGGTTCACCGGTTGGCCGGCGCGAACTTGCACCGGGTTCGCCGTGAAGCGCAGGATGCGCACGGTGAGCGGGGCTCGTGTAGTGACATTGGCGCGCGCGACGCCCTGGGCGTTTTGATCGTCCTTCACGGTGAGGCGGAAGGCGTAGCTTTGACCGGCGGCGGCGGTGAAGGTCGCGACCGAGGTGGCGGCGTTTGCCAGCGCCACAGTGGGTCCGGCGACTTGCTGCCACTGGAAGGTGATGGGATCGCCATCGGGATCGTGGGAAGCGGTGCCATCGAGCCGGATGGGACCGCCGGCGCCGCCGATCTGGTCGCCTCCGGCGTCGGCGATGGGAGCGCTATTGCCGGTGCGGACGCGCCGCGTCAGCAGTTCATACCGAATGCGAGGGATGTCCATCGGCACAGGGGTTTCGACGGTGTTGTAATCCTTCGGGCGGAGCCAGTTGCCAAACAGGACGCCGAAACGAACGGAGCCGCTGTTGTTTTTGCCGATGAGCGTTTCGTTCAGGCCGCCTTCGACGCTGAGAGCCACCATTCTGTTGACGGGATGGACGTAGCGAATCATGCCGCCGGGCTTGTTGCCGTTGCCGTAGGCGCGCAGGAAGCCCAGGTTGCCCTCAATGTAGCTGTCCTTCCAGACGGCCGCCGTTGTGGACACACCGAATTGATCGACGGCGCGCATGTAGGTTTCCAGGAACACGTTCGGACTGATGGGAGCGCGGTTGACGACGGCGTTGTTCAGAAACGCCTTGGTGCCGAAGAGGCCGACGCGGCCGCGGCTGAAAATATAGTCCACGGCGATGGCGCCCTGGCCCAGCGTGCCGCCGCTGCGATACTGGCTGAAATTGGCGTGTTTGAAGCTGGAGAACAGGCCCATTTGGATCCTGTCGAAACGCTGCACCAAACCGGCGTCGAACTGGCCTTCCTGGCGATCGCGGAAATACATGTATTCCGCTTCGCTTTGGATGGCGCTGGATTTGCCGATGGGGGCGAAGTAGCGGCCCTTGCCGGTGAAGGTCAAGCGGCCTTCGTTATCCATGCCGGCGTTGGCTCCGAGGATGGACCACTTGGATGACGTGTTTTTGGCGAGAGTTTCTTCGATGACTTTGCGGGAGATTTCGGCGGCTTCCCCCCTGCTTATGGGAGCCGGGCCCGCGGTCGACGTGGCGGCGGCGGCGGCAGTTTTCGCGTTTTCGTCCTTCAGCTTCGCCACTTCGCCGGCCATCTTGTCGTGGTCGGATTTCAGGGTGCGGAGGAGTGCGAGAATATCGTCGAGTTTATCGAGGCGTTTGAGGATTTCGTCGCAGCATTTGGGATCGGCGGCGGCAGCGGGACCGCCGGTGGCCGCGTTGAGGTTACGAATGGCGTCACCAACGCCACCGGCCGAAACGGGCCTGCCCTGGGCATCGGCGACGTGCAGAATAGTCCGGCGATTCATCCAGCGGCCTTCCCTGCTGTCGTTGCCAACCTTCGGCACGGTCTTGCCCTGCGTAGTCGCGGTGACCTGGCTGGCACCGGCGCCGTATTTTTCCAGGAACGATTTCACTGCCTGCGCCCGTGCCATGCCGAGCTTTTCGTTGAAGCGGTCGGAACCAACGCGGTCTGTGTGCCCTTCCACCCGAACTTTGTAGCCGGCGTTTTTGGTCAATAATTCGGCCATGCGCAGCAGGCTCGGGTACCCATCGGTAAGTACCGCCGAGTTGAATTCAAAGTTAATCTCTTCCCAGTCATCCTTTGTCGCGGTGGTCGTTAGACCCTGGGCCATCAGGCCGGCGACGGACGTTGTCAACAGCGCGAACCATATCAGGGGACGTCTAAACATAAACAGGTCCTCCTCCCTAAAATTTCTTTTGGCGATGCGGTTGAAAAGTAGGCCTGAACAAAGCCGACAGCCGCCAAGCCAATATCAGCCATTTAGTAGGTTAACACATAATCGCATGAAACTGCATGACTTAGTGGTTCTTCCGAGAAAACCACGTAAGTGGGATGTTTTACCAGGGAAAACCGTTACAACACTCCGCCGTTTACTTCTTGGCTTGAAACGAAAAATCCCATGCCTGCGTATTTCCCTTGCCTTCGGTGAATTCAATCCAGGCGTACTCGCCGCTGGTTAACGGCTCCATGGGCCACACTTTGTACAATCCTTCACCCACTTGTTTACGAAAGATCTTCACCTCCTCGTGCTGAACCATAACTTCTTTGACGACGGGAACGATCTCCCATCGTTCAACGATGCGGCCGGCGCCTTTGGGAGCGGCGACGCAGCGGACGAGGCCGAAGCGTTCTTCGGCCGCTAGACGGAAGTAGAATTCGGGCCGGTCCTCGCCGACGGTGAAGGGGCTTTTCAAACCATCGATCTCCACGTGGCTCTTGCCGGCAAGGATGGGAATCGGCGTGAGAAGTTTCAGAATCTGGCGTTTCTTGTCGGTGACGATCTTCAACTCCGCCTGCTTCAGCGCTCGCATCGGAGTTCCTTCGGTCAGGTAGTAAACGCCCGCCTCGGCGGGGACGGAGCGGATCTCTTTGCGCATCGTCTTTTCGGCGGCGTCCTCTTCGGCCTCGGCTTTTTTCCCGGCGGCCAATTCGGCGTCGCGCGTTTCGACGGCGCCCTTTGTTTTGACGAGATCGACGAGCTCAATCGGGATCTCCTCCCAGTCGCTGCGTTCGAGGGAGTAGAAGCGCACGCGGTCGCTGAGCACTTTGTACTCGCTGACGGCGTGGTAAGTCCCGTCCTTCAGGAAAAGGCGCGCGCTGGCGCCGAAAGCCAACATCGAAATCAGGGCGATTAGAATCCAGCGCATACTGCCTTCATAATAGAACTCTATGCGTACTCGTACATTGGGCCGGACAGGCCTGGAAGTTTCAGAGATTGGGTTTGGCGCCTGGGGCATCGGCGGCAAGCAGTGGATGAATGGGTCGGACGAGGAGTCTTTGCAGGCGCTGCGGCGGGCGATTGAGTTGGGGATCAACCTGATCGACACCGCCTTCGCGTACAACGAAGGGCATTCCGAGCGGCTGATCGCGCAAATTGTCGCCGAAACAAAAGCGCCGGTTTTTGTGGCGACCAAGATTCCGCCGAAGAACCGCGTGTGGCCGGCGCGCAAGGGCACGCCCATTGACGACGTGTTTCCGTATGAGTACATCGTCGATATGACGGAGCAGTCGCTGCGGAATCTGAACACGGATTGCATTGACTTGCAGCAGTTCCATGTGTGGAATCCGGATTGGCTTGGCGATGACGCATGGCGGCGCGGGATTGAAGATTTGAAAAAGGCCGGGAAGGTGCGTCACTTTGGGATTTCGATCAATGACCATCAGCCGGATTCGGCGCTTGACATTATCGCCACTGGACTGATTGACACGGTACAGGTGATCTATAACATCTACGAGCAGTCGCCGCGGGTAAGCCTGTTTGGCGCTTGTAAGGAGCACAATATCGGAATCCTGGCGCGGGTGCCGTTGGACGAAGGTGCGTTGACGGGAAGCATTGCCGTCGATACGGTGTTCGAGCCGGGCGAGTTTCGCGACTTTTATTTCCGCGGGGACCGCAAGGCGCAGGTGGTGAAAGCCTATGACGCGCTGGCTCGTGATCTGGCCGGCACTGGCGAACCGGTGGCGGCCACGGCGCTCCGGTTTACTCTGGCAAACGACGCTGTCTCCACGGTGATCCCGGGAATGCGTAGGGTTAAGAATGTGGAAGCCAACGCGGCCGTGCCATCGATGGGGCCGTTGACGGCGGAGACATTGGCGATCCTGAAACGTCATGCGTGGAGTAAGAACTTCTATCAGTAGCTTGCTGCTTGCCGCAGTCGCCGCGTTCGGGCAGATACCGGACTATTTTCCGTTGGAATTGGGGAACGTGTGGATCTACCGGAATGCGGGACGCGGCGAGTAAACGACGACGGTTGAAGTTACGCGGGCTGGGTTTATCAGTATGATGAGACGGCGGGAGAG
>CAMDKT010000353.1 GCA_945900935.1 Candidatus Sulfopaludibacter sp. SbA3
ATACATATTCGACCGAAAAGAACGTCACCCCCTCCCCGGCGATTGTAGAGCTAAGTGCCTATGTTTGAGCAACCTGCGGCCAACCAGTAGCCCGGAGACGGGGATGCGGGCCACCGACGGCTACCGGTAACTTGTAAACTCCCGCTAGAGCGCGATGGGCCTGATCGAAAGCGCTGGGCACGCCATGGCAGTACCCGATGGCTAAGATGTACGGGAAGCGATCCGGTATGTCGTTGAGGAGCAGGGCGAAGATATGGCGGTGTTTGTGGGCGGTGAATTTTAAAGGCGTGGACCGCTTCCTTACGGGCGCGGCTCGGTAGCGGGGTCGGTCGCGGCTCGGTAACGGGTCGGTCGCGGCGCGGTAACAGCGCCGGCCCTAACGGCCGCGGCGCGATAGCGGTGCCATTCTTCGTCGCGCTGCGCATTGGTCCACGCCAGTTCTACGGCCAAAGCAGCGAGCGCCTCGGGAGCGACGGAGGCACCCCAATCGGGCGCGAAAGCATGTTCGGTCCGGCGCAGCAGGAAATCGTCGAGGTGTTGGCAGAATTCCTGGCGAACGGCGAGGCGGGCCTGGGCGCCGATTCGGCCAAACGAGCCGGCAAGCGCACGCAGTTCGTCCTCGCGGCTGCCGTAGAGGGAGTCCCCTGGAGAGGGTCCGCCGCCGGGGAGCGAGGCCGCGGCGGTCTGGCATTCCGCGGTGATGCCGAGACGGGCGCAGACGGCGTCGGCGGCTTCTTGGGCGATGGCGCGGTAACCGGTGATTTTTCCGCCGAGAACGGAGAACATTCCGGGCTGGGTTTCCTCGATTTTATGCCGACGGGAAACGGACGACTCTGAGCCGCTCTGACGGACGAGAGCGCGGACGCCGGCATTGGTCGAATAAATTGGGAGGGATCGAATGGCGGGGAAGAACGGTTCGACGGAGCGGAGGAGATACTCGATGTCGTGAGCTTCCGCGCGGACGCCGGCGGGGTCATCGGGGTAGTCTGTATCGGTTGTTCCGATCCAGGTTTTTCCGAACAAGGGAATGACGAAGAAGAGGCGTCCGTCGAGTGGTGAGAAGAGTACATTGGCTTTGTTGACGAGTGGCGCGCAGGTCAGGTGGATGCCCTTGGTGGTGCGGAGGCGGCGGCTGGGAGCGCCGGAGACAAGCGTCTGGACCCGATCAAACCAGGCTCCGGTGGCATTGACGAAGAGTTTGGCGCGGAGTTCGGATTCGTCGCCGGTGCCGGTGTCGCGGACGAGCAGGCTTTGCACTTTGCCATTGATTTTCGTGGCGGAGCGGACTTGGCAGTAGTTTTTGACGACGGCGCCGTGGCGGACGGCGTCGATCAGGTTTTCGAGGCAAAGGCGCTCCGGCATGCTGACTTGGGCGTCGAAATAGCTGGCCGCGCCGTGGAGCCCGCCGGTTGTCAAGGCCGGTTCATCGGCGAGCGTTTCGGCGTTGCCGAGGAAACGGTGGCCGGGGAGGGAGCGGTCGTAACTGAGGGCGTCGTAGAGCAGGAGTCCGGCGCGCATTTTGGCGCGGAACCAGGCGGACTGATGGATGAAGGGGATGCGGAATTCGAGCGGTTTGACCAAGTGGGGGGCGATGCGGAGGAGGATCTCCCGCTCGCGCAGGTCCATGCGGACGAGGCTGAAATCGAGCATCTCCAAATACCGCAGGCCGCCGTGGATGAGACGGGTGGAGCCGCTGGTGGTGCCGCTGCCGAAGTCGCCTTTTTCAACGAGCGCCACGCGAGCGCCGCGGAGAGCGAGATCACGGGCGATACCGGCGCCGATGATGCCGCCGCCGATGATGGCAACGTCGAAAGTTCCACCGGATAAATCTGAGAGAGTACTCATTCCGCTCTAATCATTATCAGGGGACAGTGGTTACTGTCCCTCTCCGATGCTTGCTTTGTAGACTTCGCGTTTCGAGAGGCCGCGTTGGCGGGCGACGTGCTTGATGGCGTCCATGCGGTCCATGCCGCCGCGGATGGCGTCGGCGACGGCTTCCGGAAGCGGCCTGTCGTCGCGGACGCCGGCGACGCCGCGGCCTATGAGGATGACCATTTCGCCGCGGGTGTTGGCGGCGCTGAGTTGAGCGCGGACTTGGCGGGCGGTGCCGCGGAGGAACTGTTCGTGGAATTTGGTGAGTTCGCGGGCAAGGACGACGGGACGCTCGCCGAGGACAGCGTCGATATCGGCGAGGGCTTCGAGGATTCGGTGGGGTGCCTCATAGAAAACGAGTGTGGCGGGGGATTCGGCCCAGGCTTCGAGGGCTTTGCGGCGCTGGCCCTGCTTGGGCGGGAGAAAGCCGCCGAAGGCGAAGGCATCGGTGGGCAATCCAGAGGCGCACAGGGCGGTGAGGATGGCGGAGGCGCCGGGGATGGGAATGACGGGGATTCCGGCCGCTGCGGCGGCGGCGACGAGGCGATAGCCGGGGTCGGAAATGAGGGGCGTGCCCGCGTCACTGATCAGCGCTATTTTTTCTCCGGCGAGAAGGGCGGCTAGGAGTTCTTCGCCGCGATCTTTTTCATTGTGCTCGTGGTAGCTCACCAGAGGCTTCTTGATTCCGTGGTGATCGAGGAGTTTTCGGCTGTGGCGGGTGTCTTCACAGGCGATGCGGTCAACCTCGTCCTTCAAAATACGAATGGCTCGAAGGGAGATGTCTTCAAGGTTTCCGATGGGGGTGGCGACAAGATAGAGTGCGGCTGGCAATAATGGTAACTATACTTGAATAGGAAATCGCCCACAGAAGGAGCATCCGGGATTGCACCCTGAATCAGGTACGTCCACGTCCCCCTTTTACGTCTGGAAGCCGGCGGAGAAGTCAATCTCCGTGCAGTTGCAGTTCGATGTAGTCGACCGGGTCCTATTGGAGGTAATGCGAGGTTTCGGCGCTGTACCGAAGCGCGGTGCGGAGGTGGGGGGCATTTTGCTTGGCACCGCGGAGTTACAGGGCGAGCGGATCGTGGTGAAAGTAGAGGATTTTGAGTCGTTGGATTGCGCCCATGCTTCAGGGCCATCTTTCATTCTTTCTGAGGACGACCGGGTGGCCTTTCAGGGAACGATGGGTCGATGGAATCGCGGGCCGGACCGGCGAATCTACGCGGTCGGTTATTATCGCGGGCACACCCGCGACGGGATTTGCCTGGCGGCTGAAGATCTGGCGATCCTGGAAGATGCCTTTCCAGATCCGACAGCGATTGCGTTGATAGTAAAGCCGTATGCCACAAAGGTGAGCATGGCAGGGATTTTCTTTCGGGAAGAAGGGCAATTTAAGGCCGATGCGTCGCATCTGGAGTTTCCGTTCCGGCGGAAGGAATTGGGGGGCGGGTCGTCAGGAATGGAGCGGTTGACCAGCGCGGCGCGCTTTGGGCAGCAGCGGGCGAGGGAAGAGCCGCAGGTCAGGCACCGGCAGGAGGAAGCGGCGGGGGCGGAGAGAACCGAAGAAGGCCGGGTGCAGGGGTATCGGAGCGTACCGCAGGCGATGGCGATGACCGAAGCACCGCCGAAGAGCAAAGGGGTGCGGGGCGGTTGGGTGTGGATTCCCCTGTCGTTTATTTTCATGTTGCTGGGCGTGGTGGTGGGAGTTCAAATCGCTCTGAGCATGCGGCCGAAGCAGCCCCCGAATCCGTGGCTGGAGGCGTGGGACATGACGCTGCAGGTGAAGCGCTCTGGCGAGGAGTTGGTAGTGACATGGGATCCGCTGGCACCGGCCGTGCGCAATGCGACGCGAGGCGCGTTGGTCATTCAGTCGCGAGGGGAAACGCGAACGATTGACTTGCGGGGCTCGCAGTTGCAGGGGGGAAGCGTGATTTATCGCGGCGTGCCGGAACGGGTGCTATTCCGGCTGGAGGTGTATCCGCGGGAGCATGCGGTGGTGTCGGAGATTGCGGAGTTTAAGCGGGAGTAGGCGGGCTGGGGTCAAGAATGAGGTCACACAAGAATAGGTGCCTGACACTGCCTGACACTGGGTGACACTCTCTGACACTCTCTGGCACTCTCTGGCACTGGTTTTGCGGCTCGACTTGGGAACCTCCCGCTAACGCTGGAATACGAGAACGGCGTTCAGCCCGCCGAAGGCGAAGGAATTCGACACGGACGCTTCGTGGGGCCATGGCTTTTGTTCCAGGCACAGCGGAACGTTGCAGTCGGGGTCCGGCTCCTGGAAATTGGCCGTGGGAACGATGCACTGGTTTTGCAGGCCCAGAATCGTGGCGACAGCTTCCAGTGCTCCGGAAGCTCCAAGCGCGTGGCCGTGGAGCGATTTGGTGGCGGTTACCAACAAGTTGTTGAGGTTCGCGCCGAAGACGTCGCGGATGGCGGAGGATTCGGTGACGTCGTTGGCGGCGGTCCCGGTGCCGTGGGCATTCACAACGCTGATGGCTTCGGGCGGCAGATTGGCGTCGGCCAGCGCTAAACGCAACGTGCGGGCAGCGCCGGCGGCGGAAGGCTGGGTAAGGTGATGGGCGTCGGCACCCATACCGAATCCGGCAATTTCCGCGATGACCGTAGCTCCGCGGGCCCGGGCGCGATCAAGCGGTTCGAGCACCAACATGCCGGCCCCCTCTCCGAGTACCATTCCAGCGCGCCCTTTTGAAAAAGGCCGGCAGGTATCGGGGCTCACCACGCGCAGAGCTTCCCAAGCCTTGAGCGATCCGTAGGTGAAAGGCGCCTCGCTGCCGCCGGTGAGGGCGACGTCGGCGAGGCCGTGCCGCACCAGCCAATAGGCCTGGCCGATGGCGTGATTGGCCGAACTGCAAGCTGTGGACACTGTCCAGACGGGGCCCTGCCAGC
Organism: Candidatus Sulfopaludibacter sp. SbA3; assembly: GCA_945900935.1. Taxonomy (GTDB): domain Bacteria; phylum Acidobacteriota; class Terriglobia; order Bryobacterales; family Bryobacteraceae. The sequence continues at coordinate 4,786 of CAMDKT010000353.1, forward strand.
CGAGTTCCAGGGTGAGCGCGCTGGCGCCCGCGTTGGCCATCAGGCGCGGAATCGTCATCGGATGGAGGCGTGGCTGGGAGTCGCGATAGAGTGACGCGAACCCGGCGTCTTCGCTGGTCTTGCCGCCGTAGCAGGAGCCGGTGACGATGGCGGCGCGGGCGCGCTCCTCATCGGTTAACCCGAGTTGGGCCTGGGCAAGCGCTTCACGGGCGGCGACGATGGCGAGTTGGGCAAAACGGTCGAGGGGAATGAGTTGTTTGTCGTCGAAGTGTTTGGACGGGTCGAAGTCGCGGGCTTGCGCGCCGTTCTGAAAACGGACGCCGGTCATATCGAAACCGCGGATTTGCGCGATGCCGCACTGGCCGGCGAGACAGGAGGCCCAAAATTCAGGGGCCGTATTTCCGATGGCCGAGACGCAGCCGATGCCAGTGACGGCGACGCGGCGGGTCATGCGGCGGGTGCCGGTTTTTCGTCGACCAGCTTTTGCACGCCTTGGGCGAGTTGGCGCACGTCGCGGACGAGACGGGCGGATTCGTCGGGAATGTTGATGTCGAATTCGTTTTCGAGCGCGAAGAGGATGTTGATGCCGTCGAGAGAGTCAATATTGAGCTGTTCAAACGTCGCATCAGGAGTGACCTGTTCGAAGGGCAATTTTTGCGTCTCGGCCAATGTACGCAGGACGCGTGCCAGGACTTCGGGGGAAACGGACTCGCTCATCGTTCCAGGATGGCAGAGACGGAGGTGATCGACAAATCTCTCTGTTGAAGAAGGGGCAGAAGCGTGTTGACGGCGTCGAGGGTGGGAGTGATGTCGGGGCGCTGGGTGAGGACGCGGCCGTCGTGGAGACAGAGGATGGCGCCGGCGGTGGATGCTTTTAGCAGGCGGCGGGTAATCGCGGCGGCGGGAAGCTTCCAATCCTTGGCGATGGCGGTCCACATCACCCCTCGAAGGCCCAGTTCCTTTTGCACGACGCCGAGGCCAAGCCAGCGGACGCCATAGGGCGCGCGGAAGAGCGTTGGCGCGGCCCCGGTGATGGAGCGGACGAGTTCCTGTGTGCGTCCGATTTCACTCCGCATGGTTGCCGTCGAGGCGAAGTCCAGGCGGGGATGGGACCACGTATGGTTGCCGATTTCATGCCCGGCTTTAACGATGGCGAGGAGGACATCGGGCAGGCGTTCGGCGTTGCGGCCGCAGACGAAAAAAGTGGCTTTGGCGTTGTGGCGGTTTAACAGTTCGAGAAGCGCGGGGGTGGATTCGCTGGGGCCGTCGTCGAACGTCAACGCGATGCGATTGTGGGCGGCGGAGCCCCGCCAAACAGACGGCGCGAATATTTGGGCGCTGCGGCCGCGCACGGCCCAGGATAGGAATCCAGCGGCCGCGCCGGCCGTTAACCCCGCTTCAACCCACACCGCGCTACGCCTTCGGCTCGTCAGCCCAGGTGATGCTGTGGTCCGAGGTCACGGCATGGGTCTCCGGCGGCGAGATCAGCGTGAAATAAGACCAGGGGCCTGGTTGCCAGGGGTATTTGTCGATCACCGATTCATCGATCTCCACGCCGAGGCCTGGCCCGCGCGGAACCACCAGATCGCCTTTCTCGATGACGAGCGGCGAGGCGAGAATCTCCGACGCCAACGGCCATTCGTACATGAATTTCCGCTCCGGCGTG
>CAMDKT010000354.1 GCA_945900935.1 Candidatus Sulfopaludibacter sp. SbA3
GCAAGGATAAAAAATGCGTAATCATCCAGAAATCCGGCCCCCCAGCTTCGCCGCAGAATTCCGCTTTCCGGGTTCCATCTGGACTTCACGATATAGTCCGCCCCGCGTCGTGCCGCCGCCAGATAACGCGGATCGCCAAGCACCTGCGCCCCTTTGGCGAACGCGGAAATCATCAATCCATTCCAACTCGTGAGTATCTTATCGTCCAGATGCGGACGCGCCCGCAGATTGCGATATTGCAGCAGTTTTTCGCGTGTCTCAACGAACGCCGGCGCCGGTTCCACCGCCCGGTACAAAATATTCTTCCGCGTGAATTCTTCGTGTGGATCCTCGTGCGGCTCCACGTTGCCTTCCGGGCGGCAGCCAAAATGCCTGGCAAATTCGGCGTCTTCGATTTCCCGGCTATCCCAAATATAGAAGGCCCCTTCGGCCTTATGCGCCGGATTCGCCGCGTCAACCACCGAGTCGGCGTCCTCGGCGCTAAAGAACCCTCCATCGCCGTGCGTCATGTCACGAATCACATAATCCAGAATCCGCCGCGCCTCCTCGGCCAGGTCCGCGTACCCCGTGATTTGATAGGCCTCCAAAAAGCTCACCGCCAGTTGGGCCTGATCGTACAGCATCTTTTCAAAGTGCGGGACAAACCACCGGGCGTCGACCGAATAGCGATGAAAGCCGCCGCCCAGTTGATCGTTCATCCCGCCCCGCGCCATCGCGCGTAGCGTGGCGACGGTCATGTCGAGCGCTTCCTCCTCGCCCGTCGCCTTCCAGTAACGGAGGAGGAAATTGAGCTGCACCGGGCGTGGAAATTTAGGGGCCGTGCCGAAGCCGCCAAGCTTGCGGTCGAACATCCGCCGGGCATGGTTGTAACCCGCGTCGAGTACGCTGCCATCCACCGCGCCGGAACCCTTGCCAAGCGCGGCGTGGCCTTGCAATTGGGTCATAATCTCGGCCACCGAATCATCGATCTTTTCGCGGTCATCGCGCCACGCCTGCGCAAGATGATTGAGCACCGTCCGGAAGCCGGGACGGCCATAGCGGTTATCGGGCGGGAAGTAAGTGCCGCCATAAAAAGGTTTCAGTTCGGGCGTGAGCCAGACGCTCATCGGCCAACCGCCGCCGCCGGTCGTAGCCTGGACGAACAGCATGTAAATGCGATCAACGTCGGGGCGCTCCTCGCGATCGACTTTGATGGAGACAAAATCGCGATTAAGAATTTCGGCGACGGGATCGGTTTCAAACGATTCGCGCTCCATCACGTGGCACCAATGGCAAGTGGAGTAGCCGATGCTGAGGAAGATGGGCTTGTTCTCGGCACGGGCTTTGTCGAAGGCTTCGTCGCCCCACGGGTACCAGTCCACCGGGTTGTGCGCGTGCTGGAGGAGATAGGGGCTCTGTTCTTTGGCGAGGCGATTGGTATGCATGTAGAGTGAGGAAATGACGGTTCTCGAAAACTTGAAGGAATTTCTGCGAATTCCAAGTATTAGCACGTCGCCGGCCCATGCCGCCGATTGTCGGCGCGCCGCGGAGTGGGTTTGCCGGTATCTGCCGGGGTCGCGCTTGATTGAAAAAGACGGGCATCATCCATTGGTGTACGCCGAGTATCTGGGTGCCCCCGGGATGCCGACACTACTGCTGTACGGTCACTACGATGTGCAGCCGCCGGAGCCTTTGGAGTTGTGGACTTCCCCGCCCTTTGAGCCAACGATTCGCGGCGAGGATATTTTTGCGCGCGGCGCCTGTGACGACAAGGGGCAGACGCTGATTTTGCTCGAGGCGTTGCGGCGATGCAACGGGCGGCCTCCGGTGAACATCAAAGTGCTGATTGAAGGCGAAGAAGAGGCCAATGGCGAGCATTTGGAGGCTTATGTTTGCTCGCATGCCGAGGAGCTAAAGGCCGATGCCGCCTTGATCTGCGATACCGAAATGTTCGCGAAAGGATTGCCGACGCTGTGTACCGGATTGCGCGGAGGCGTGTTCGGAGAATTGCACGTCGAGGGCGCGGCGCAGGATTTGCACTCGGGCGTTTATGGGGGCGCGGCCCCGAACGCCGTGGAGGCGGTGGCGCAGATTATCGCGGCGTTGAAGGGCGTCGATGGCGTGGTTCGCGTGCCCGGTTTTTATGATGCGGTGTCGGCGCCTTCATCGGAGGAACTGGCGGCTTGGAAAACACTGCCCTTCGATGAGGCCGAGTATTTGCGGACAGAGGTTGGGGCTACTTCGTTGACGGGCGAAGCCGGTTTCAGCGTGTTGGAGCGCACATGGGCGCGGCCAACGCTTGAAGTGCATGGAATCGTTGGCGGCTTCGTAGCGCAGGGTTTTAAGACCGTGATTCCGGCGCGGGCGCATGCCAAAATCAGTTGCCGGTTGGTGCCGGATCAGGATCCTCTAAAAATCATCGAGCTGTTGCGAGCGGCCATCGCGGCGGCCACCCCGCGCGGCATTGTCAGCCGTTTCGACGTGTTCGGCAGCAGTCCGGCGTCCGTGGTGAATCCAGGGCATCCGATACTGCGCGCGGCGGCTTCGGCGTTGGAAGAGACATTCGGAAAACCAACGGTATACATGCGCAGCGGCGGTTCCATTCCGGTGGTCGGCCTATTTCAGCGCGAGCTGGGGATACCAAGCGTGCTGATGGGATTCGGGCTGCCGGATGATAATCTGCACGCGCCGAATGAAAAATTTCATTTGCCGAATTTGTATTCGGGGATTGAAGCGGTGACGCGGTTTTTGGCCGGGGTTACCAGAGTACCCGGACGCCGTAGCGGGCGATAGCTTCATCAGAAGTCACGATGATCATGCCGTGGATCATGGCCTGCGCGACCAGCATGCGGTCGAAGGGATCGTTGTGAAGGCGGGGGAGGCGGGTGGTTTGCAGCGCACACTCTTCATCGACAATCAATGTCGCGATGCCACTCTTTTCGCGGGCCTCCGAGATGAAATGCTCAGGACTCCCCGGCAAAGACAATCGGCCCGCCGTGTGCTTAATGGCGATCTCCCAAGATGACGCGGCGCTTAGGAAGTTTTCGTTTGCAGGATCCAAAAACGCCGCGGCGGCCTTTCTGCTTAGTCTATCGGAATCGAGGCCTAGCCAAAGAAAGGTGCATGTATCGAGAAGTAATTTCATTCGCCGTTGAAGGCCCTTAGGATGTCGTCCGGAAGCGGATCAAAAAAAGAGTCCGGGATCGTAAACTGCCCTTTGAACACGCCTATGCGCGCCTTCCGCTTCGGCTCTGTCGACAGGGATCGGAGCTCAGCAACCGGTTGATTACGGTTGCAGAGGACGAGGGTCTCACCCGGCTTCAGTTCCGCCACGTAGCGAGACAGGTTCGTCTTCGCGTCGTGCATGTTCACTCGCTTCATAGTTTTATTGTAAACTAAGTTGGCATATGCGACTAGCGTTCATTCTCCTCCTAGCCATCGCCATCCTCCACGCGCAAAAACGTCCCGTCACCCACGAAGACATTTTCCAGCTGAAACGCACCGGCGAAGCCGCGCCGAGCCCCGACGGGAAGTGGATTGTCTTCTCCGTCACAGAGCCGGATTACGACGCGGCGAAAACCGGGAACGACCTATGGATTGTGCCCGTCGACGGCGGCGCGCCGGCTCGCCGGTTGACCGCCAGCAAAGGTGCCGAGAGCGGCGTCGCATGGTCGCCCGATTCCACGCGAATCGCGTTCACCGCGAAACGCGAAGGTGATGACGCGGCGCAGATTTATGTACTGCCTGTTCAGGGCGGCGAGGCGCAGCGGGTCCTAACGCTGGCCACCGCGGCGGCGAATCCGAAATGGCGGCCCGACGGCCTGGGCCTGCTCTTTGAATCCACTGTGAAGGGACCGGGAAAGAACCCGGGGAAATCGACAGCCCGGCTTTACGACAACATGCCGGTGCGGCATTGGAATGCGTGGCTCGACGATAGCCGGCCGCATTTGTACGTTTGGGAGTTTGGCTGGACGAGCGCGATTGATCTCCTCGCCGGCGGAAAACTCGTCGATTCGCCAGGGTTTTCCGGCATTCGCGGCGGCCTCAGTTCGGACACAAGTTTGCAGGCGGCCTGGTCGCCGGACGGGCGGGAGATCGTGTTCGCTGCGACGGTAAACAAGAACGAGATGATGAAGGCGGAGACGGAGACGCATCTCTTTCGCGTGGGGCGGCAGGGCGGTGAACCGGCGCAGTTGACCCAGCCCGGCCACAGCTACACGCGGCCGCGGTTTGCGCCGGATGGGAAGGCGATGTATGCGTTAGAAGACCGAACGGCATCGGCGCGGCATCCGTATTCGCTGACGCGGCTGGCGCGGATTCCCTGGCCGGCGGCCGGAACGCCCCGGGTGGTGACCGCTGCCTTTGACCGGAGCGTTTCGAGCTTCACAATTTCCGCGGACAGCGCGACAATCGTAGCCGACGCTGAGGACGAAGGCTTCAGTAAGTTATTTCAACTGCCCGCCAACGGCGGCCCGCCAGTGAAGTTATTCGAAGTCACGGAGGGCGGATACAGTTCGCCGCAGTACGCCGGAGGAAAACTCATCGCCTCCTATTCCTCCAGCACGCAGCCCGCGGAGATCGCGCGGATGGAATCCAATGGTCATACGCTACTTACTAACTTCAATGCGGCTAAGTTATCCGCGCTGGATATGCCGAAACCGGAGCATTTCTGGTTCACCGCGAAGAATGGGAAGAAGATACATAGCGTGCTCGTGCCGCCGCCGGGACTCGATAAGTCGAAGAAGTACCCACTCCTGGTGTTTCCGCACGGCGGGCCGAACGCCATGTCGGCCGACGCGTTCTCGACCCGCTGGAATTACCACTTACTGACCAGCCCCGGCTATGCGCTGCTGATGACGAATTACACCGGCTCCACCGGTTTCGGCGAGAAGTTCGCCGATGATATTGAACGCGATGTGCTGCGCGGACCGGCGCGGGAAATACTCGAGGCGGTGGACGCCGCGGCGGCGAAGTATCCCTATATCAATACGGAAAAGCAATGCGCGATCGGCGCGAGCTACGGCGGGTATTTGATGAACTGGTTCAACGGTCATACGCGCCAATTCAAATGCATGGTGAATCACGCCGGGGCTGTGAATAATGAGTCCCAATACGGCGCAAACGACGGCGGCTTGTCGCGCGAGTTGCGGATGGGTGCGAAGGTATGGGAATCGGGCAAAGGACAGTGGATGGACCAAAGCCCATTCCGCTACGCCGCGGAGTGGAAAACGCCAACGTTGATTACTCAGGGCGAACTGGATTATCGCGTCCCGGCGGGCGAAAGTTTAATGACATTCAAGTTACTCCAGCGCCAAGGCATTCCGGCGCGGTTGATGGTATTTCCCGATGAGGGACATTGGATATTGAAAGGCGAGAATAATCGCCATCACATGACGGAAGTGCTGGGGTGGCTGCGGCAGTTTATTGGGAACTAACGTCGATGCGAGCCTTCACCGTGCGGCGGTCCAATCCCAGCCGCCGCGCCGTCTCAACATACGATCCGCACTGGCCGTAAACCAGCTTGGCGTAGTGGCCCAACACTTGATCGGCGGTAAGCGCCCCCCGGTTGTAACGGTCGTGGAAGTCATCTGTTTGAGTGAGCGGCTGATACGTCTGGCGGATCAACACATTGCGCACGCACTGTTCCAGTTCGCGATAGTTGCCGGGCCAGCGATACCCCTTTGGCAGATGTTTTTGAATCCACCCGAGCACCACCGGGAACGCGGATTCAGCCTCCTCGCCCACCGTCCGCCGCGTCATGTAGAGCAGCAGTTCGTCCAGGGAACCGGGGACATCGTCGAGTTGCTCGGCCAGCGACGGCGTGCGAATCAGATCCGCGCAAAGTCGATAGTAGAGGTCCTCGCGAAAGCGGCCGGCCGCGATTGCAGCGGCGAGGTCGCGATTGGTGGCGGCGATCAACTTGCCCTCAAACTGCTTGCGGGCCGTGTCCCCAACGGCGGCGTACTCGCGCGTCTCCATTACCCGCAGCAATTTCACTTGTATCGGCATCTCCATTTCGCCCAGTTCGTCCAGGAAAACAGAGCCTTGACGCGGGCACGCTTCCAGCCATCCCACCCGATCGGCAATGGCTCCGGTGAACGATCCGCGCTTGTGCCCGAACAGTTCGCTCTCAATCAAGGACGGCGACAAAGCGGCCAGATTCACGGCGAAAAACGATTCGCCCTTCGGCTGCTCGAATACCATCCGCCCGGGCGCGAATGGCAGATAGCGCGCCCCGGCGATGGCGCGGGCGACCAACTCCTTGCCAGTGCCGGAGGGGCCGGTGATCAGCGTCGGAAAATCGCCCATCTTGCGCCACAGCGTCCGCCGGTAGCGACGAAGATCGCAAGTGAAAATCGACTCCCAGACGCTGGCGCGAAGCCGGGCGGCGGGCCGCGAGGAACCGATGATATGATCGAAAATCCGATGGAACGCCCGAGCCAGTTGCCAGCAACAGGCGAAGAAATGTT
>CAMDKT010000355.1 GCA_945900935.1 Candidatus Sulfopaludibacter sp. SbA3
GAGGGGTATCACATCATCAAATCGATCTTGCGAAGCGTAATTAGCCCGCAGCGGGTGTATATGAGAGACGCCCAGAGCTATTGTGCAATCCTCTTGGACAATAACAACAGAAAGCCCATTTGTCGACTTCGGTTCAATAACCCGAGCAAGCTGTATATCGGCTTGATTAATGAGAAAAAAGAAGAAGAAAGAGTTGCGATTGACGCAGTGGACAACATCCACGATCACGCAGATCGCCTGAAGGCTGCCGTCAATTGGCTCCAGATGTCCGATCCCGCTTCCAAAGAGTCTAGCAAGCCGACTTAACTTTTTGAAGGATAGACCGACGGAGACACAACTCAGTCGAGGAGGCCGCCTAGGGTGGTACAGTTTGGCGCCATTTGCAATTCGCACCTTGAATCCACTGCTTTATGGGCCGTTGTCGGACTTTGCCTCCAGAACGGCGCACACAACTGCGGCGAATCGCTATTGCGTCATGACGATTCTGAATCTACTTGACAGGCGAGAGGGGATTCCTTTCGAAGGCGCTTTTGCCACATCGAATCGCCCTTTTTCAAGATACATGTGCCATCTTGAAACATCCGAATCTCGGAATGCGCGGGGTTTCCTTTTTCTGAACAATGTGCCGACCGAAGTTCCCAAAACCTATTCAAGGGCTGCGAAATGCCATCTGGGAGATTCGAGACTGTTCATCCGTCGCCGGAGGCGGTAGAATTGAGTTACGAGCGATTGACGGTGCTCATTTTGAAAAGCTTGGCACAAAGTGGGGGCCCCATGCAGTATAAGCCGATGCCGGAGCAGTTCAATCGATCGTGTGTTTTCAACGTGCCCGGGTGGCGAAACCGGCAGACGCAACGGACTTAAAATCCGTTTCCGCGAAAGTGGAGTGCGGGTTCAAGTCCCGCCCCGGGCACCAATAGAATCAATGATTTAGGGTTATTTAGCCAAGTCCTATCGGATTGGCTCGTTCCTGCCTTGTGTGCCGCCTTTCGCAAATCGGCTTCCGCGGCGGCTGGTGCCTTCTTTGTTAAGTAGGCGTCCAGCGATGGTTGTGCGACCTTAAAGTGAGACTGTGGCGGGTTTTTTTTGCGTTCCTTATCCGTATGTAGGAATACGCCAGGATCAGCGGTGGCCTTTGTTCGACACACTAACGCCGTTCCGCCTTTCTCGCACAGATCCCGGGGTTGGGCGATTTTCGCAGCGGCTCGATCACCGCAGTCAGCGAAATTTTCTCCACTTCGGCGGAACTGCGCAAGGCGCAGCGTGAAGTTTCGGCCTATTATCGCTTTCGTCAGCTCAGTAAAGAGCTGTTGGGGGTGAACGAGCGAATCTGCACGGCGCGCCCGGAGGAGGCGCTCTCGCTAGGAGTGTGCCGGAGATAAAAAAGATTTTACGTAGAATCAACACCTTGCGAGGATTCTATCGTTGCTAATCGTCTGTAAGTTGTTGATTCTAAGTGCGCCGAAATTTATCTCCGACAGACTCCTAGCCCTGTCTTGCTTCTTCGGCCCTTCGTGCCGCCCGCACCCGGCCTCGCTGCCGGTTCGTGTTCCTACGGTCGAGAGTTTCCTACGCGCTTCTTTCAGCTTTCGCCTTGCGTCTCGCTACGGGTGCCGTCATCGGCCCCGGTTGACTAACTAGATTCTGGGCACACCGGCACCCGCCTCCCGTCCGGTGTTTCGGTGGTGCCCACCGCATTGTCGAGACTTGCTCTAGTCGACCAGGACTTTTAGCTGAGAACTCAGCGTATGGAGCCCGGAAACACCGGCGTGGAACTCCGCCAGGGTCGCGGCAATTTCCTGACCGCCGGCTGCGTTTGAATCCGCGATGGAGTTCATGCCGCGCACGAGCCCGTGGAAATGGGCGATGTCTCGTGATTGCAACTCCACGGCGAAGGCGATTTCCTTTGCGGATGAGTCGACGCGGCGCGTTCTTTCAGAGATAGAGCGAAGACTTTCGCGAAGAGAACGACCCTTGACAAGGCACACATTGGCGGTCTGGCGAATCTCCGCCAACCGTTCACTCGAATCACGGGCGGCCTCGGCCCCCTGTTTAGCGAGCGACCGTACTTCCTCGGCGACGACCGCAAACCCGGCGCCGGCTTCTCCTGCTCGCGCCGCCTCGACAGCCGCGTTGAGCGCCAGCAGGTTTGTGCGAAACGCCAGTTGATCCACAATTTCCACGATCTGGGCGACTCGCCGCGCGGTGCGCTCAATTCCCGCCAACTCCGCGGCCAAATCGTCATTCGCTGTCTCGCCTGTTGTCAAGAATTCACAAGCCTCCCCGACCGCTTGAGACGAATCCGTTGCCAACCTGCCAGTATTCTGCGCCCTTTTTCCTATCACCGACAGCAACTCTCCCATTTCCTGCACCGACGCGAGTTGTGTCTCACAGTTCCTCGCCAAGCTCTCTGTCCGTTCCGCTATCTCCCGGCTCACCCGCTCCGTTTCATAGGTATTGAGGTACAGACCCTGAATCACAGGCTCAACGAGCCTGACGAATCCTTTTGTAATCCGGAAGGCTACGCCAATCGCGCCCAGAAGCGTAAGGAAAATCAAACCCATGGCGGTCATGCGGGTTTTCTTTAACGTCCGGATCCGGTACTCCAACAGCGCGGACAGTTCCACCGCCACCACATTCCACAGTTGGAAAGACTGCTTCAGCGCCCGGTCCGTCGCGCGTCTCAAAGCAGCGACATCCTGTGCTCCCGCGTCCGGCTTTTCCAGTTGGTGAAGCAGCCTGATAACATTTTCGTTCCCTATTCGGTACTCGAACAGCTCGCCGGGGAGGCTCTGCCTGATCAAGTGACGCCCGCCCCGGAAGTTCGCGTTCTCCCGCACAGCCGCCTCCACCGCCCTGATCGTTTTTGACGTCGCGGCTTCCAATTTGGACGCGGCAACGACGGCGTCCAACGCCTGCCACCCGTTCCGCGTCTCCAACGTCAACAGCAGTTCCATTGCCGCCGGAAGCGAAAGAACGGTCGTGTCCATAAGGTAATAGCTATCGAATTCCGGGTCGAGAATGAGCTGGGACGCGTCGCCAACATGGCCGATCAACGTTCGGATCGCCGTCATCAAGGCCAAACGCCCTCTTGCGTCCGACAACTGTTGCGTCGCGATTCGCGTGATCTCCGCGGGTGCCGCACCATGCGTGTCCTTCGCCGCCAGTGCCGGCCCCGATAGCTGCAACAATTCCAGATACTCCGAAGTCCCGGCTTCAAATGCCGCTAGTCGCGATTGAAGCTTGGCCGGATCCTTGCCATCGCCGCGCGCCGCCTCGGCCATAATCCCAATCAGATACCCGTTGTAGGCGTTTCCGGCCAGTTCCGCCCCAGCCGTCCCGAGGCCCCGTAAGAATCCCATGAAAACAAATCCCATCGCCACCGCCAGGGGAGCGGCAAGCAGTAGGTAGAGTATGATGATTTGCTGTCGAAGCGGTCTTGGTCCCGATCGACGCCCGGTGTGAAGTGCCATCGTCTTCTCTTATCGGCCCGCCGGAGTAAACAAGAGGGAAATCTGGAAGCTACTGCCGTACCGCCGCATAGGCCATCTGCACAAAAGCCTGCCGCTCGTCGCTGCCGCCTTCCCGGTGGATCAAAAAAATCCCAATCAGATCGTTCTTCGGATCCAGGAAGCAGAACGTGCCGTACCTCCCGCCATGGCCGAAAGTCCCCGCCGCCATCGGCTGCCCCGCCAATTGCTCCTTCATCACAAACCACCCCAAACCCCATCCCGCTCCCGGCGTTCCTGTCCGCAAGTCCCCCGTGTGCGACTGCCGCATCAGCTCCAATCCAGTCGGACTCAGTAATCGAAAGGTTCCGTGCCGCCCGCCGTTCAGGATGGTCTTATAAAGCACCAGCAAATCGGCGGCCGTCGAGTACAAACCACCCTCCGGCAACGAATACTTCGCGCCATCCCGAAACTTCATCCGGCCTTCGCCTAACGGGTCGGCGGTATATTTCACCGGTTTGCCGTCGCGCTGAATATACGCTGTCGGCATACGGTGCCATTTGTCTTTTGGGGGGAAGAAAAAGGTATCCTTCATCCCCAGCGGCACAAAAATCCGTTTGGCCAATTGGACTTCCAACGGCTGCCCGCCGATCACTTCCACAATCCGCGCCAACGCCGCGATCCCGGTATTCGAATACTGCCATTTCGTCCCCGGTTCGAACTCCAGCGCCTGCTGCGACAGCACCAGCGCCACGTCCGCCAACGATTTATGCAAAGCCCCATGCAGCTCTCCGATCCCCGGCGGCGGATTCAGCATCATGCCCGAAGTGTGCGTCATCAGATCGCGAATCGTAATCGGCCGCGCCGGTTTCCTCATCAACTTCGCGCCATCGGCGTGCGTCTCGGCGATCACCATTTGCCCGCGAAACTCCGGTAAATGTTTCTCCACCGGATCGGCCAGCGACAGCCGCCCCTCTTCGGCCAACTGCATCGCCGCCAGCGCCACCACCGGCTTCGTCATCGAATGCAGTTGAAAAATGTTCCCCGTCGTCATCGGCTGACGCGTTTCGATATCGGTATAACCCACCGCGTCCAAGGCAACTACCTCGCCTTTGTGCGCCACCAGCGTGACGATGCCCGCAGCCTTCCCCGCGTCGACAAACTCCTTCATCCGCGGCGCGATCGCGGCCAGCTTGGCCCGGTCCATCGCTTGGGGGAGGACCGGAATCGTGAGCAAAATTAAAATGGCAATCAGACGCATAGCGTCGATTGTATCGCTCTCCGGCCCCTGGAGGCCGAGCCGTTAAAGCCGAACAATCTTTTCCGACTGCATTCCTTTCATCGCATTCCGCGTATCCACAATCAGCTTCGACGCTTCCAAAACCTGCCCATAATCAAAGTCCCTATGATCAGTCACAATGACGGCGCAATCGGCGGCCCGGCACCCTTCGTCAACACCAATCGCCGCCATTTCCTGCCCCTCATGCCGTAAGTCGCGGACATACGGATCACTATAAGTAACCGTCGCCCCGCGCTGTTTCAATAAGTGGATAATGTCCAGTGCCGGCGATTCGCGCACATCGTCGATATTCTTCTTATACGCCACGCCCAAAATGTGAACCCGCGAACCTTTCACCGATTTCGAATGATCGTTCAGGGCGTTCTGAATCTTATCCGTCACAAAGTGCGGCATCTGGCCGTTGATGTACCCCGCAAGCTCAATAAACCGCGCCTCAATCCCCGCCTGCCGCGTCTTCCAACTCAAATAGAACGGATCGATCGGAATACAATGCCCGCCCAATCCAGGCCCCGGATAGAACGGCATGAATCCAAATGGCTTCGTCGCCGCCGCATCAATAACTTCCCAAACATTTATGCCCATCCGGTCGCACATAATCGCCAACTCGTTCACCATGCCGATGTTGATCATCCGGAACGTGTTTTCCAGCAGCTTCACCATTTCCGCCACGCTCGTCGACCCCACCGGCACCACGGTCTCCAGCGACTGCGAGTAAAACTGCCGTCCCAGCTCCGTACACGCCGACGTAATGCCGCCAACGACTTTCGGAATGTTGTAGGTGTGAAAATTCGGGTTGCCCGGGTCCACGCGCTCGGGCGAAAAACACAGGAAAAAGTCCTCGCCGCACTTCAGGCCGCTCTTTTCCAGCATCGGCAGCAGCAGTTCGTCCGTCGTCCCTGGATAGGTCGTCGATTCCAGGATAATCAGCATCCCCGGATGCAGATACTTCGTGATCTCCTCGGTGGCCGACACGATATAGGACATGTCGGGGTCCTTGGTCTTCCGCAGCGGCGTCGGCACGCAAATATTGATCGTGTCCGTCTCCGCGATCCGCGAAAAATCCATCGTCGCCGATAGCTTGCCCGAAGCCACATGCGCGCCCAGGATGGACGACGGCACGTCCTGTATGTAAGACTCCCCGCGGTTCAGTGATTCCACTTTGCCCGGGGAAATGTCAAACCCGAGCACCGGCAACCCGGCTCGCGCGAACTCCACCGCCAGCGGAAGCCCCACATACCCCAGTCCTACAATTCCCGATACGGCCGTCTTGTTCTGAATCTTAGTGGAAAGAACGTCAAAGTGACTCATTCTGTGCAATCTGTCCTTATAAGTAAAATCGGCCAACTGCGACAATTTCCGAGGGGCCGTTCATTATCACGTCGCTATCATTCGTTGGCCATCTGAATTCCAACGGCCCGGCAGGCGTCCGCACTGTTACATTCCGGCCGGTAAACCCGCGTAAAATCGTAGCCACCGCCGCGCCGGTCGCCCCCGTTCCGGAACTCATCGTCTCGCCTACCCCGCGTTCATAAAACACAACATCGATGTTCAGCCCATCGGACGCCTTAACAAACGAGACATTCGTCCGGTTCGGAAAGTGCGAATGCCGCTCGATCGCAGATCCCACCGCTCTCCAGTCAAAGTCAAAATTCTCAACGAACACCGCGCACTGCGGGTTGCCCACCCACAGAATCGTGCA
>CAMDKT010000356.1 GCA_945900935.1 Candidatus Sulfopaludibacter sp. SbA3
CACAGAATCTTCTCGCCGGTTTCCGACTGCCCCGACATCGACCCGGACTTCCTCGCCATGCAAAAGCGCGCCGACGAAGTCAAATACAACCAGGACTTCCTCTGCATGTTCCAACAACCGGCTGACCGCCTCTTCAGCATCGAACTGCTCGACGAAATGAACAGGTTCTAAGGAAAAACTCATGCCCTCAACCCTCACCGCCGGCTTGCTGCGCTTCGTCCGCCACAGCACCCGTTTTCCAGCGGCGCTCTGGTACCTCGCCCTCGACGCCGGCCAGCGCCGCGACCACTCCGCGCTCGCCGTGCTCTGTCTCGACTGGGTCGCCCACGGCCAATGCCGCATAACGTATGAGCACCTCTTCGAACCGAAACTCGAAATCCGTTTCCTCAAACGATTTCCCATCGGACTCAGCTATGAAAAGCTCTACGAGCTCCTCAAGGACCGCCTGCAAGAACTCGATCCGGCCCTAAAATTAAGGGCCAAACAGCTAATCATCGACGCCGGCGGCCCCGGCCCGCCGCTCGTCGACCGCCTCCGCGCCAACCTGTCGAAGCACGTCACCATCAAGCCGGTCATCATCACCGGAGGCAAAGGAGCCAACACGCTCACCGGCGGCTACACCGGCGTTCCCCGCCGCACAATTGTCTCAAACCTCCAACTACTGCTGGCGGCCAAGACGCTAAAATGCGACACCACCCTCGACGGTTGGTCTCTGCTCAAAGAGGAGCTTCTAGAACTCTCCGGCAACGACACCCAGCCGGCAGACAACACCGCCCACGACGACCTCGCCATCGCCACCGGCCTCGCCGCCTGGGCCGCCGCCACGGACTTCCCGGAACTCCTCCCCGAAGTCGGCGACGAAACAATCCGCCGCGGCCCCGGCGGCGTCAGCGGCCCACTCTTCTAACGGGGTTAAGCATCACCGTATCTTCGGCGAAATCTTGTCCAGCTCCCGCCGAAGCAGCGCGTTCTGCGGGAATTCACGCACGAGCCCCTCCAACCAAACGCGGGCATCCAGCGTACGTTTCTCCCGCAACGCGACCACAGCCAGCAGGATTCTCGCGAATGGGCCGAAGTAGCGTCCGCCCTTGGCCACGATCAGCAGGTTCTTCTTCGCCAGTTCCTTGGAGCCCTTCGTCTGCTCTAACTTCACGAACCATTTCACGAAGAATGGCACGCTGCCCAGTACGTATTCGCTGACGCCGGTCGTCAAATAGGCGTCGGCATACTCCGGATCGATAGCCAGCAAGCGCACCGCATAGTGTTGGGCCTGTTTGACGTAAGTCAGCGAGCCAAGCTGGCGCTTCTCCACAAACGCGGCGTAGTCGGTCAATAGCCCAAACACCATGCAAAGCGCCAACAAGGCGCTCTTGTCCGACGCATTCGATATGAGTTTCTTTTCGGCGCGCTCCCGGCCCTGCGTGGTCGCCCAGTAGAACGCGTTCCGAATGCCAGCGTCTGGCCTGAGCGTTCGTTTATCGGTCATCTTTTCATCGTCCAGGAAGAAATCCGTGGCCAGGATCCCCAGGCGGTCCATTTCGCTGAATAAATGCGCGGCGGCGCGCGCGGTATATCCCAATGGGTCGTCGTCGTGCGCGCCGATGTAACTATCGATAAGTGCGTGCGCGCTGGGGAAGTCAAAGTTATACATCCGCTGAAAGGCGCGATCCAGTTCGGTTTCGGCGGCAAATAGAGCCCCGCCGCCGAATAGGCTCAGCAACGCCCGTCTACGCACGCTTCACTTGATCCAGCAGGACCGCCTCCTGCGCGGGAAGGACGGTGCGAAGATCGATTAAGAGCCGATCTTTTTCGACGCGGGCGATGATTCGGTTCGCGCGCAAATGGCGTTCCAGTTTGTGGGCGGGGCCATGCAGGGCGATCAGATACGTTGGCAAAGATTGGTCCGGGGTGCTGCCGCCGCCAATTACCGATTCGCCTTCGATCACCGTCGCGCCCTCGATTTGCCTGGCCAGCGCTTCGGCCCGTTTCCTGATTTGCTCCTTGGATTGGCGGATCATGGCCAGGGCTGGAATGGCGTCGAAGTCTTCGAAGAGCAGGGCGCGGAGAGTTTGCTCCATAGATTGGAGTTGGAGTTTGTCCAGACGCAAGGCCCTGAACATCGGGTTGCGGCGGACTTTGGAGATCAGTTCCTGCTTGCCGGCGATGTAACCGGCCTGCGGGCCGCCGAGGAGTTTGTCTCCAGAAAAGGTCACGATGTCGACGCCGGCCGCGATGCTGTCCTGCACGACAGGTTCGTCGATGCCGTAGGGCTTGAGATCGACGAGCGCGCCGCTCCCCAAATCTTCGTAGACGGGAATTTTGAGGCTGGTCAGCTCTTCCAGCGTTGGCTTGGCGGTGAAGCCGGTGATGTGAAAGTTGCTGGGATGGACTCGCAGCAGGATCGCGGTCCTGGCGGTGATGGCGTTGGCGTAATCGGCAATCGTGGTTTTGTTAGTGGCTCCAACTTCGACCAGTTTTACTCCGGCGGCGCGCATGATGTCGGGGATACGGAAGCCGTCGCCGATCTCAATCAGCTCGCCGCGGCTGACGATGACTTCCTTGCCTTTGGCTAACGCGTGGAGGACCAGGAAGACGGCGGCCGCGTTGTTGTTTACGGTGATGGTTGGCGCGCCCGTTAGATGTTGCAAGATGGGGCCGCAGTGATCATCGCGCCTGCCGCGTTTGCCGGTCCGCAGGTCGTATTCCAGGTTGCAATAGCCTTCGATGGGAGCGAAGGGCGCCAACGGCGCGCGGCCGAGGTTGGTGTGGAGAATGACGCCCGTAGCGTTGATGACGGATTGGAGGCTGGGTTGGCTGAGAGCGGATAAGCGGGCGGCGGCGGCCTGGCCGGGATCGATGGGGGCTTTGGCGCTGTGGATAGCCTCGCGCGCACCGGCGATGGCCTGCTGGGCCTCGGCTTTCAACAGGGTGCGTGGATACGCGGGGAACTGTTGGCGAAGAACGGCGAGCAGCGACTCGACCGAGGGAAGGTCGCGGAACTCCATTGGCTACTTTCCGAGCATGGGGAAGAGACGCTTGATTTCTTCGTCGTTGGGGCGGCGGCCGTATTCGCCGATTTCGAACGCCTCGACGAACTTCATTTTGGCGGCGCGATCCTTGCCGTACCACTTTTCAGCGACGGCCCGCGTGACCGGGGTCACGTTGAAGCTGCGGCGGCCTTTCAGCCAATCGCGCCGGGCCTTGGGGTCTTTAGGGACTTCGTTAATGCGGCCGTCAACCCAGGCGAGCCATTCATAAAACTGGGAGACATGGGCGTCCATGCCATCGATCTTCTTTTCGTAGACGCTGTCGATGTCGACAACGATGTCCGGCGTGAACGTATTAGGCTTTTGGAAGTTGTCGGAAAAATACAGAAAGACGGGGTTCTTGGGGAGAGGAGGAGTGCCGGAGACGACGTTGGGGACGACGACCATGTAGGCGGCGTCCTGGACCAGGATGCCCGCGTTGCGGTGGTCGGGGTGGTAGTCGTTGGAGCGATGAGTGACGACGATATCGGCCCTCCATTCGCGAATGGCGCGGATGATCTGGCGGCGGATATCGAGGGAAGGGATCAGTTCGCCATCGTGGTTATCCAGGACCTGGTACTCTTCGATGCCGAGGCGTTTGAGGGATTCCTGGGTTTCGAGATAGCGGCGCTTGGCGAGGGGGCCGCCGCCCATTTCGTGATGGCCGGCGTCGCCATTGGTGATGGAGAGGAACTTGACGACGTGCCCCATTTGGGCGAACAGGGCGGCGGTTCCGCCCATTTTGATGTCGCAATCGTCGGGGTGGGCCCCGATGGCGAGAACGCGAAGCCGCTGCTGCGCGGATAGCGAGAGGGCGAGGGTGAGGAGAAGGAGGAGTGTCTTCATTGTTCGGCGGCGTCTATGAGTTGCCTGAGTTTCATTTTAGTCGCCAGAAGGGCGATAAATCCGACAATCCACAAAGGGACGGTAATAACGATGAATAAAAGTGTCGCGAAACCGGTGGCGGATTGGCTGTCGACGCCGAAGAGAACCGCGCCCAGGACGGCGAAAGTCTGGAAGGATCCGACGTTGCTGGGGCCCTGCGGCGGAACGCTGCCGAGCCTGAGTATGACGAGGATGCCGGCGCATGCGCCGAGGCCGAGATTGAGCCCGAAGCCGCGCTGGATGAAATAGATGGGACCGATTTGAAGTACGAGGTACAGCAAACTGATGAGGAATGCGTTGTAGAAAGAGCGGGATCGGCTCATCGCATCGAGAGCGTCGAGATGGTGACGGAACTTCGGGTTGAGCCACTTTTCAGCCTGTTCCCGGCGAAAGATGGCGAAGGCGAGGAGCCCGCCGAGAAGAAGCAGAATGACGGCGAGGATGCGGCTGCCATAGATGAGCACCGGCGGGAGTTCGACGAAGAAACTGGTGGCGAGGAAACCGAGGATGAGCCAGAAACCGTCGAACAGTCTTTCTATGACCACGCTGGAGAGGACGACAGTGAAGGGGACGCCGGACCAGCGGGCTTGGAGAAAGGTCCGGATGATTTCGCCGGGGCGCAGAGGGAGAACTTCGTTGGCGAAGAGGCCGACATAAATGGCCTGCATGGAGCGCCAGACAGGAAGAGCGCCGACGGGTTTCAGAAGTTCGTTCCAGCGCCAGCCCTGGACGCAGTAGATGGCGATATCGCAAAGCACGGCGGCGAGCACAAAGCCCAGCGGCGTTCGGCGGATTCGAGGGAGCTGTTCTTCCCAGTCGAAGCCACGGTAGACGAAGACCATGCACGCTATGGAGACGGCGTAGCCAAGGAGGGGAACCAGCAAGCGGCGGGAGATAATCAACGCTTTGATGATATCGCGGCCGCGATTTCCTTCCAGTTTGGTTCGTCGTTGCCGACGGCAATTTTGTCTGCGCCTCTTACAAGGGGGAGGCGGAGAAGCTTGGGATCATTTTCGATTTTTTGGAGGAGGGCGGCGTCAGAGAGTTTGAGGTATTTGAGTCCTGCGTCCTCGTAGGATCGGCTGGTGGTATCGAGGAGACCGGGGAGTGTGAACTTGTCCGTGAAGCGCTTGATTTCGCCGGGCGCCATGGGCTTGGTGTTCAGATCGACGATGTGAAGCGGGATTCGGCGTTCCTTGAAAAAGCGTTCGGCCGCGCGGGTGGCGCTGGAGCCTTTGATGCCGAAGATCTGGACGTTTTGCATCTCAGTTCCCACTCCCCGCAACCTCATACCAAGGCGAATCCGCCCCCAACATAAACTGCAAACCATTCTCCGAAGGCGTCACCGGAACAGCCGCCATCCGCCGCCCCACTCCATCCAGGGGATACACCGAAATCTCCGTCAACTGCGTTCGCAGCGTTATCCGGACCGGCGTCTTTTCCATCCACGTCGGCCCCACTCCGCCGTTCAAATTGCCTGACGGCCGCGACGCCTGATCCTGCTCGACGGTAAACCAGTCCCGCGTCCCTGGGTAATTCACGATGCGCTGCGGCGCGCTCGGCTGGCCCGCGTTGCGGCTCCGCAAGGTATGGCCCGGATTCGTCAACAGCATCCGCCCGCTCTCGGAAAGCGGCAGGCCATCCAGCGACGTCAACAGAACTGTCCGGAACCCGCGCGACTCAAGCTCCACATCCATTGGCCCCACCGTCTGTTTCCCTGCCCACTCCCCGAGCACGCCCGCTGCCTGCGGGGCATTGACCTGAAATATCTTCGAACCTGTGTCGAACTGCAGCTCGCCAGTCTCCGCTGTATAAGGCGACACGGGCCGCCCAGTCAGACCTTCCGGCGTCCCCGCCTCCGGACTATTCGGCTCAATCGCAAACCGGTAAAGGAACGCGTTTTCCGCCCGAATCCCGAATACATCTTCTAAAAACGGCGCGAAATTCCGGTTCCGGTTCTCCCGCGTATAACGCAGCCGGTCAGCGTACGAAACCGGAATCTTGAACAGCGACGGCCCCACAGCCACGGCCTCCGATCGAAACAGCCACGCCGATTGCCCGAATGAAATCCACTTCGACCAATCGCCGTTCAAGTTGAACCCATTCGGCACATTCGCATCCCAACCTCGCCCGTGCGAATAGGCGAAATGCATCAGCCCGTCCCAGTCCTGAAACGACGCGAAAGCGCTCATCGCCGGCAGCAATTCGTGTCCCCGCGTGCTCGGCCAGTTCTGATTGAATTCGCTGACCGTAAACGGCTTCCCATGCGGCCGCGCCGCCGCCATGGCGAGCAGATTCGATAGGTTCGCCCCCAAATGCGAACTATCCCGAATCCGCCAATCGCGCCCGTCCCACTGCACATTTGGGAAGTTGTAATGGTCCACGTAGAAATGGAAGTCGTGATGGTCCATTGCTGAATGCGTGTCGATGGTCATCAACCCGCCAAAGTCCATCTGGGTCCCCGCCACGGGAACTTTGCCGTTCGTCGATTCGCGTATCACCGTCAGAATCGTATCCAAATACTGTTTGTC
>CAMDKT010000357.1 GCA_945900935.1 Candidatus Sulfopaludibacter sp. SbA3
TGATTAGAGGGGCGTTGGCGGAGTGGCGGGCGTGGGCGACGATGATGCGGTCAAACGCATCGCGGGTCCATGTTTCGTTGCAGGCGGCGCGGGCGATTTCGGCGAATGGGATGGGGCAATGGGAGACGCCGATAGTGGAATCGAGATGAGCGACGATTTTGGACGCGGGAGCGGTGATCCGGTGGATTTCAAAGAGATACTGGAGTTCCAGATAGACCATCGGCGATAGGAAAAGATCGTATCGCTCGATGGCCCTCTGGGCGGTTTTGCTGATCTTCTTGACGTCGCCCAGCGCCAAGCGCACGACGACATTGGTATCCAGATAGGCCTGCATTGGCTAGCTGTTATTGCGTTCCCAGGCGGCAAGGGTCTCGGTCTGCATGTCCTTGGTGGCCTGATCGAAGTCTTCAATCGTCGTGCCCGGCGCCAGAATTGGCATGGGCTTTAGCCTCGATAGCTTGGACGGCTTCGTTTCCGCGACGATGAAAAACCTCGTGCCCTTGTGCGTGAACTCCACCTTTTCGCCCTTCTCAGCCGCAGCCACAAGGGTGAAGAGCGACTCCCGAGCTTTGGAGATTGTTACGGACATCTTTTGGCCTCGATTCGATTGTACGTCATCTCAACAAGATGTACAATGGCTTAATTTACCAGCACCGAAATCCGCGGAGCCTCCTGCCGTTCTCCGTTAGCGGCGCCAAGGATCGCCACGCGCGGCGACCGCGATTCGATCGCCGATTGCGCCGCGCGGATCGTAATCTCGGCAGTCTGCTGATCGGAACCGACCGTCAATGGGTCCATCGTGACGCCCGGCGGCAAATTGTCGAGATTAAACACAATCGGCGCCAGAAAATCAGCCTCGCGGCGAATGGTCAGCGGAATTTTGGCCGAGCCGCCGCGCGGAATATTGACGCTCGACACGGCGGCTTCCAGCGAGAAATTTGGTTTTTGGGCGACGGTGATGACGGCGCTATCGACACGGGCGAAGGCAGCCCCTTCGCCGCCGCCGCCGGCGATGCGGACGGAGCGCCACGCGATGACCTCGCCCGCCCTCACCAAGACCCTCGCGGCAGTTCCAGGCAGCGTCTCCGGTCCGGCGGTAAGTTCGATTTCGGTCTCGTTTTTACCCGCGGGTATGAAAGCGGCTTTGGCGGTGATCCCCGCCGGCAGTCCCTCCAAAACAACAGGAATGTCGCCAGTATGGCCATCCAGGCGTTGGACGGAGACTTTCCAGTTCTTTGTCTGGCCGGGGTAGATATAGGGACGGTCATCGGCGAGTTGGGGCGTGAACCGGGGTTGCGCCGCGGTAACTGTGAGTTGGAAGGGGGTGCCTTCGCTGGCGATCGCGACGGTATTGCGCAGCTCGAGCGTGTAGGTTCCGGCGGCGGCGAATTTGTGGGTCAGGCGGGGGTCCTTCGTATAGAATTCGGCGCCCGCAAAGGCGAAGTCGTCATTGGCGGCGAGCACTTTTCCATCGGCGCCGAGAAGGCGCATGGTGAGATCGGAATCGGCGCCGTAGCGCTGGGAACGGACCTCGAAGGTCAGTGATTCACCGGCCTTGGCATCCACGGTAAATTTGTGGGGATCGCGGTATCTGGCCATGGCGGTGACTTGGGCCGGGACGGTGATCTGCGTTCCGGCGGCAACGGGAAGGATGTCGATCAGAAAGGGAACGGTGTTAGAGCGGCCGGCCGGCGTGACGACGGTGAGCGTATGCCGCCCAGGGCCGTTGGGGACGTTGATTTGCGCGCGGGCGCTGGCGCCATTGACGGCGGTAATTTTGCCCTCGATTCGGGGGTCGGAGAATTCAAGTTTGGCGTTGCTGTCGTGGAAACCGGCACCGTAAAGAGTGATTTCGTGTTGGCCGGGGGGGACGGCGATAGGCGCGACAGTGTCGATGTGCGGGGACTGCCGGATGTCGAGCGTGTAGGCGAAGTTCGGATCGTTGTTACGGTGGGTGGGTTGGACAATGATGACGTACTCGCCGTCATTGGGGAAGCGGAAATGGAGGAACGGATCCCAGATAAATCGTTCCTCGGAATGCGCGAGTTTGCGGCCCGTGGAATCGGTGAGAATCAGCGCGGCGTCCAGACCGTTGCCGTTGCGGGCGGCGCGGAGATCGAAGAGCCAATGGGAGTTTTTGGCGGCGTGGAATCGGAAGAAGTCGAAGTCGCCATCGGTATTGAGCCGGCCCAGAATGGTCGCCGGGACGGCCGCGGTCTGCGCTAGTTCCAGGAGAGAGTTGGGTTCGGCCTCGAGAATATGGGGAAGATCGGAGACGCGGAACAGAAGCGGGCTGGAAGCGCCGCGGGGCGTTATTACGTAGAACGGGTGGGAACCAAACGGGGCGTTATCCGGAATCTGGAACCGCAGTGTCAGGCGAGTTGGGGAGTGTGTCAGGATCGTGGCGGAAAAGGCCTGGTTGGGCACCAGAACGGAAATGGCGCGGTCGAGGTGCTCCCCGAGCACTTCCGCTGTGAAGGAATCCCCGCGCTGCCCGGACTGCGGAAAGCTGGACGCGGCGACGGGAGTGCGGTGGACTACCGGATCGGCCGCCAATGCGGCAAGGAGGAAAAAGAAATGAGGCACTTGGGGCCGAAGATATCACGTTTGCAGCCTCTAAATTTGTTTCACGTAAATGATGGACCCGCCGAAATGGAAAACATAGCGCGGCGGATGGACCGAGAGCGGCGCAAATAAGAGGGGGATGCCCAAATGCCTTTGGATGTGTTGGTCGTGGATGATTCCGCGGCGATTCGAAAGATACTACAGCGTGTGCTGCTCCAAACGGAACTTCCGTTAGGGACGATTTTAGAGGCCGGCGATGGGTTCGAAGCGATCGAACGGCTCAAAGCGAATAACATCGGCCTGGTGCTGGCCGATATCAACATGCCGAATATGGACGGGCTCGAATTGTTGAGGAAGATGCGCGAGAATCCGCAATGGAAATCGATCCCGGTGGTAATGATCACCACGGAAGGGAGCCAACAAAAGGTTCTGGAGGCCGCGGATCTTGGAGCGGCGGGCTATGTGCGCAAGCCATTTACTGCGGAGCAGATCAAAGAAAAGTTGTTAGGACTCGTTTAAGCGGGAGCGCAAAGCGCGGACGGAGAGAAATCATGACTCGACAAGAGATGAACGTAATAGTGGAACAGGGTGTTCGCAGCTCGGTGGAAAATGTCTGCGGAACTATGCTGGGATGCTCGGTGGAGGTCGGCGAGTCACGGCAGATCGGCCACCCGCTGCAGGAGAGCGATGGCGTCGTCGCGCTGATCGGCATGGCCGGCCCGTGGGTCGGAACTGGCGCGCTGAGCTGCAAACCCGATCTGGCCTGCCGTCTGGCAGGGGCGCTCCTGATGGACACTTTCGATACGGTGAACGAAGAGGTTCTGGACGCGGTGGCGGAACTGACGAATATGGTGATCGGAAATATGAAGACCGTCATTGAGGAGCACGTGGGACCGATGGGGCTGTCAACACCGACTACGATCTATGGGGCCAGTTTCACCACGAAAATCGGGGGAAGTCAGGAGTGGACGTTGATCCCGGTCCAGGTATGTGACGGCGAGCTTCTGGTCCACGTCTGCATGATACCGAACGAGCAAGGCCGGGGGGCGCTTAACCGCCTCGACGTTGTCGGGCGCATGGTCACCAGGAGTTAACTAGCCCTTAATCCCTTCGAAAGCCGCCTCGAGTTCCACGCGAACGTCCGGCGAAACTGGAATGAGCGGAAGGCGCGGAACCCCGCCGTAATACCCATTCAAATCCATCGCGTATTTCAGCCCGGGGATGCCGTACTTCACCGTGACGAGCGAAGCGGGGTTGGCGATGCGGTTCTGCCAGTCCATCCCAGCTTCTTCCTCCCGGGTCCGGAACGCTTCCCAGATCGTCACGCACGCATACGGCGCCGCATTCGCGAACGCCAATACTGCCCCAACAGCGCCAACCTTCAGCGACGGAAACAGCGTAGGCGCGCTCCCCGACAGAACCTGGAATCCGGTCTTAACCTCCCGGATCATCCGCATCATCTTCTCCAGGTTTCCCGAGCTTTCCTTTATCGCGACGATGTTCGGATGTTCGCTCAGCATGACGACGGCTTCGGCCGCAATATCCACGCCCGTCGCCTGCGGCCAGTTATAGATCATCACTGGGATTTTCGACTGATCGGCCACCGCCCGGAAATACCGAACCTGCGCTTCGACGCTCGAAAGCAGGCTCTTGTAATAGTGCGGCGTGCGGACCATAGCCGCGACGTACCCCATTTCCGCGGCTCTGTTCGTCAGCGAAACCGTTTCGCGCACGCTCTCTACACCCGTGCCGCAAAGCAGTTGCTTCCCAGGCTTGGCAAATTGCGCCACCCATTCAAACATCTGCATTTTCTCTTCCGGCAGCAGCATGACGCTCTCACCCGTGGAGCCGCACACAACATAGCCCGAGAGATTCACCATGTTCAGCTTTTCCACATTATGCTGAACCTTCGCTTTGTACAGATCGCCATTGTGGTTGAAGGGCGTGGCGATGGGCGGGTAAATGCCTTGCAGTTTGATCATGAGTATTCCGTCCAAAAGCAGAAAGGGCGCGGCGACCGGATGGCACGCCGCGCCCTTCGGCGTAACCGTAAGCGCGCAAAGGCCGGTCGCGGACCCCCTACCAACAGCGAACGCTCCTGTCTAGGGCACCGCGACCGAGTCCGTTTTGCGCGGGTTCGTCAAAAGACTAACCCTTTACGAAGATAATGACGAGGGTGTAAAGCGCCAGTGATTCGATGAAGATCAGCCCAAGCAGGCCGAAACCACGGATCACCGCGCCTGCGCCCGGGTTGCGGGCGATGCCCTCAGCAACGCCCGCGATGGCCTTGCCTTGTCCCAGAGCGCAAAGTCCCGAGGCGATCGCCATCGAGAACGCGCCCGTAATCACCATGCCGCCATCCGCCGCCATCATCGGCGTGGTGAAAGCGAGCAGAACGAACGTCAGCAGAAAGAGCTTTCCAAACATTTTTACTTCTCCTTGATTATGAATTTGCGCTCAGGAGGTGGTTCCAGGCAGCCCTTGGGAGGGAGCAAGGCTCACACTGCGCGCCGCAGAATGCCAGTATGAAAAATTAGTGATCGTGCGAAACAGCCATGCCGACATAAATCATTGTAAGCAGGGCGAAAACGTAGGCCTGGACTAAAGAAACGAAAACGTGGAGCCCCATGAACGCCGCCGGTGCCAGCAGGTAGGTCATGCT
The DNA here is from genome assembly GCA_945900935.1 of Candidatus Sulfopaludibacter sp. SbA3. Classification (GTDB taxonomy): domain Bacteria; phylum Acidobacteriota; class Terriglobia; order Bryobacterales; family Bryobacteraceae. Next base: position 5,228 of record CAMDKT010000357.1, read on the forward strand.
GAGGAAGACTAAGGTGACCTGCTCGCCGGCGAACATGTTGGCGAAAAGACGGATCGTCAGCGAAATGGGACGCGCGCAATGGCTGATGACTTCGATGGGGATCATGGCGACGCCCATCACGAAATTGCCGATACTGCCCAGCCCCATGCTCGGACCGGTGAACTGCTTCAAATAACCGATGCCGCCTTCAATAAAGCCCTGGATGTTGTAGTACAGGAACACCGCCAGCGCGAGTCCGGCGGGAACCGGCGGGAACATTGTGGGCGATTCGAAGGTGGGGATGACGCCAATCAGGTTCGAGCAGAGGACGAAGAAAAAAATCGCGCCGCAGAAGGCGATGTGGCGGCGATGACCGTGATGGATATTGTCGCGGGCGTTGTCGCCGAGGAATCCGTGAATGCCTTCCATCGCGTGCTGCAGCCCGCCGGGGCGGTCCATGGACAGCCGGGGTTTCAGTGCACCGAAGAGGACGACAATGAAGGCAGCCACCACCAGTTCCATCGTAATGTAGTTCGCCCAGGGGCGTACCTGTTCAGGCTGTCCGACAGCGATCAAAATCGCATTCGCGACGCCCGCGAGGTGATCGTTAAACAGGGCGGTCACCCAAAGTTCATGTTCGTGCATAAAAAAGTTGGAAGAGAATTTCGAAAAACACCGCCACAGTGGCCGAAAGAAGCCCAGCTAAGACAAAAAGCGGAGTGATCTCGAATAGGTTCAGGATAACATACGCGGCACCGCCAACCAGCCCGAAGCGGAGAACGAAGAGGCCCGCGGCGACGCCTTTCGGGCGTACAAGGCCGTTGGCCAGCCAGCGCATGTTGAAATACGCGCCAATGACGCCGAAGGCGAATCCGGCCGCCCCTTTCCAACCCCAGCGCACGGCCACATAGACCAAGCTAACAGCCCCCGTCAGTAGAATCCACCGCCCCAGGCGCTCCACCAGCGCGGCGTAACTGTCAGTCTTCTCCACTGCCGGCATCCATGTCCTTCTGGAAGTCCACCAACACTTTTCGGATCAGTTCCTTCATCCCGGCGACGATTCCAAGAAGCAGCCAGACAATGTGCCAGTAATCCGTGCCAAGCCACTTATCCAGCCCGTAGCCAATTCCGTAGCCCACCAGAATCGACGCAGGGAGGATGAAGGCGAGACTGGAATACTCCCCGACCAACCTCGCGAAACTCTTTTTTTGCG
>CAMDKT010000358.1 GCA_945900935.1 Candidatus Sulfopaludibacter sp. SbA3
GCGCGCATTTCGCGTCGCGATTCGAAGTTGTTCGCTCATTGGCAGATGGGCGTACGGCGTGGCTCCATGGCGGGAGCCGTATGAGCTGAGAGGTTCAAGTACGGTTCTGAGAGAGCCTCGGGGTGAGATTCCCTGGGGCTACTCACCTCCCCGCTGTCGCATTAAGCAACGTGTGGACTGACCTTGCCGGCTCTCCGGACAAACGCTATGTCGTGCAAACCAATCCGAGAATCATCGAACGATGCATGCTGATGACCACTGGCCCGGGGGATCTAGTCCTTGATCCAACCTGCGGTTCTGGTACCACGGCCTATGTCGCCGAGCAATGGGGGCGGCGATGGATCACTACGGACACGAGTCGGGTAGCAGTTGCCATTGCGCGTCAGCGTCTCCTTACATCGAAGTTTGATTTCTTCAAACTCAAAGACGACTCGGCGGATGTAGCAGGTGGTTTCCGCTGTAAGACAGTCCCGCATATCACGCTCAAGAGCATCGCACAGAACGCGAATCTCGACCCGATTTTTGGAAAACACGAATTAATTCTCATTGCAAAGCTAGCCATCGTCAATAGCGCGCTCGCAAAAGTCTCCGATAAACTTCGCAACGACTTCCGTACCACATTGGCGCTGAAGCAGAAGCGGGAAGGTATGAAGGCTATTGCGGATGCCGACCGACGCCGATGGGAACTCCCGGCGAAGGAGAAAGACTGGCAGCACTGGGAAGTCCCGTTCGACACAGACCCCAATTACCCTGCCGACCTCAAGAAAGCCGTCGACGAATACCGCGCCGCCTGGCGGGCCAAGATGGACGAGGTCAACGCCTGCATCGCTGCGCATGCCGATCAGGAAGAACTGGTGGACCAGCCCGAAGTAGATCGCAAGATCACCCGCGTAAGCGGTCCTTTCACCGTCGAAGCGGTCCAACCGCCAGAGATGTCGCTAGGCGACGCCACTACCGTTGAAACCGGCTTCGCCGGCGACCCCGGCGAACTACCAGAAACCTTCGTCATCCGCGAGGTCCGAATAGGCGAGTCAACCCAAAACCTCGAAGCCTACCTCAGCAAAATGACAAATCTGCTCCGCATGGACGGCGTCCGCTTCCCTGACAACAAACAAAAGAAGTTCACCCGCCTCGACGCGATCTACGCCACCGGCAAAGCCGCCGGCATCCATGCTGAAGGCCGATGGGCCAACGTCGACGAAACCGATAAAGATCCCGATGGCGAGGCCACAGTTGGTGTCGTCTTCGGCCCCCAGTACGGCCCCATCTCCGCAAAAATGATCGAAGAAGTTATTCGGCCCGCCGCAAGGCGCTACGACGATCTTGTCTTCGCCGGATTCAGTTTCGACGGCGCGGCCCAGGCCGCTATCGACGAAGGCCACCCGAAAATGCGCATCCACATCGCGCACATTCGCCCGGACGTAAACCCCGGCATGAACGGTCTCCTGAAAGAGCAACCCGGCAGTCAGTTGTTCACCGTTTTCGGACGCCCGCGAACGACGGTCAAAGGCCCGGACGCGGACGCCATGTACACCGTCGAAATGGAAGGCGTGGACGTCTACGATCCGGTGAACAACACGGTGGTGGACACCGGCGCGGCGAAGGTGGCGGCGTGGTTCGTGGACGGCGATTACGACGGACGCACATTCTGCATTACCCAGGCCTTCTTTCCCGACCGTACCGCCTGGGAAAAGCTCAGCAAGGCGCTCGCCGGTGTCATGGACCCGGAACGGTTCGAGTTATTCTCGGGCACAATTTCCCTGCCGTTCCCCGCAGGCAAACACAGGGCAGTCGCGGTCAAAGTGATCGACCCGCGCGGTAACGAGGTGATGCGGGTGCATACGCTGGCCGGGGACGGGAATTAAAAGATGGCCCGCAAGAGCGAAACCGCCGTCATCCCAGGCCAGGCGCAACTCCCGGTGTAACCGGTGGATCGGCCCATCCTCTGCAATCCCTACGAAGAGCCGCGCGACCATTGGATCTACGATAAGGAGACTGGAGCGGCGAGCCGCGCCGGAACTCGCCGCCCGGCGAGCTACTGGTACAAAACGGAGCGCACCGGGAGCGCGCAATTAACTCTAACTGGACTCGCGGAGGAGGAGCGGGACGATCTGCCGCTCGTCAACGCCCTGCGCGAAGATGTCAGGAAATGGCGCGAGGCCGGGTACCCCGGTGCCACAAACGTCACCCGCGACCTGCTGCGGCACTGGTCCCGCATAGACCGCCAGCGGCGGCTATTCTTCTGCCAAATCGAAGCCGTTGAGACGATCATTTATTTGCAGGAGATCCGGTTTCCCGGAAAGGTTGGCATTCGCGGGAATCCGAAGCTGAGTAAAGACGACTTGAGCCGGATGCTGGCGGCGGAGCGCCCGTCATTCAGCAAGCCGGGCCAGGAGTTCTTTCCCCGTCTCATCGATCCGGGGCAGGATGTCTCGCTGGCGGCGCTGCGCCGCATCGCCTGCAAAATGGCGACGGGCAGCGGCAAAACAGTGGTGATGTCCATGGTTGTCGCATGGGCGTTTTGCAATCGCGGCCAGAACCCCGCGACCACACTCTACCCCAACGGTGTTCTCATCTGCTGCCCAAACCTGACGGTGAAGGAGCGTTTGCAGGTGTTGCGTCCAGAGCGCCCGGACAACTACTACAACGAGTTCGATATCGTCCCCCTCAAGTACCGTCCGCTCATGCAGTCCGGAAAAGTGTTGGTCACGAACTGGCACCGGTTCGCGCCGGAATCCGAACATTCCGAGAACGGGAAAAACTACGCGGTGGTGAACAAGGGGCCGGAGACTCCGGATTCGTTCGCCCGCCGAGTGCTGGAGGACCTCTACGACCGCCTGCCCATCATGGTGATGAACGATGAGGGACACCACTGCTGGCGTCCGGCGGCAACGGAAGTAGACCTCAGCGCCGTGGACAAGGACGAAGCGGAAGAGGCGCGCGTCTGGCTGGACGGACTCGACCGCATCAACAACTGCACCGCCAATCCAGCCATCTCAACCTGCCTGGACTTCTCCGCCACTCCCTTCTACCTTAAGGGAAGCGGCTATCCCGAGGGCAGTCCCTTCCCGTGGATCGTCAGCGACTTCGGCCTGGTGGACGCCATCGAAAGCGGCATCGTGAAGATTCCGCGCCTGCCGATAATGGACACGACGGGCAGACCCGATCCAAAGTACTTCAAGCTGTGGAAGGCGATCAACGAGAACCTGGAACCCGGCGAGCGGCTGCCCGGCAAGTCAAAGCGGCCGAAGCCGGAGGTGGTTTACCGCGAAGCCGAAGGCGCGCTCCTCCAGATCGCCTCGCAGTGGAAGGAACGGTTCCTGCAGATGGAGGCCGCCAAGCCGGGGCAGGAGCACGTTCCGCCTGTGCTCATTCTGGTTTGCGATAACATCGACATCGCCCAGGTCTTTTACCGGAAACTCAGCGGGGAAACGGAGGTGGAGACAGTCACCGAAGCCGACGTTGCCGAGGTGCTTGGCGAAGTTCCCGAAGAGAACGGGAATGGCGGCGGCGCGCCCCCTGCATCGACATCGAAGCCGGCGAAATCCGGCAAGCGCAAGGTTGCAACGGTGTACGGCAAGGGCGCTATATTCCCCGAGCACTTCTCGAACACTCCGCATCAGAGGCGCACGATAAGAATCGACACGAAGGTGGCGGACGAGGAGAGCGAGTTGCGGCACATCGTCGCAACCGTGGGCAAGCCGGGGCTGCCCGGCGAGCATGTGCGCTGCGTTGTTTCGGTCTCCATGCTCACCGAGGGGTGGGACGCAAATAACGTTACTCACATTTTGGGAATCCGCGCCTTCGGCAGCCAATTGCTGTGCGAACAGGTGGTGGGGCGCGGGTTGCGCCGGATGGACTACGTCCCCGATCCGGCGACTGGCCTGCTTACCGAGGAATACGTGGACGTCTACGGCATTCCGTTCTCGGTGATTCCGTTCAAGGGCCGTCCAGTGAAGGCGCCGGCGCCCGATGACCGGCCCAAGAATCATGTGCGCGCTCTGCCGGAACGGAAGGCCATGGAGATGCGTTTCCCGGTAGTGGAGGGCTATGCCTTTGCGCTGCGAAAAAACCTGATCCGCTGCGACGTGGATGGGATGCCGGTAATGGACATCGAGCCGAACCGGGAACCGACTGCCACGTTTGTGCGGCCAACGGTTGGGTACCAGGAAGGTAGCCCATCCACCCACAGCACCCCATTCCAATTCGTGGAGCAGGACCGCGAGCAGTATTATCGCGAAACGCACTTGCAAACGATCGAGTTCCTGATTACGCGGCAAATCGTCGAGCAATTGACGGTTGCCGACGCCGGCGCCGCAGACCGGCGGCGGCGTGTCTTGGCGCTTCAGTCGCGCCATCAACTCTTCCCGCAAGTCTTCCAGTATGTGGACCAATATGTCCGCCGCAAGGTGAACTTCCAGAATTGTAATACTTGCGAGTTGGGTCTCGAGAAGTACGTCCAGCGCATGGTGGAGCGGCTGCGGGATGCCATCGTGCCGGATGAATCCGAAGGCGAAGCGCCACTGATGCCAATCACGAATCGTTATAAGCCGATTGGCACAACGGCTGAAGTCGATTTCAAAACCACTCGCGCCTGCCACGTGACGATGAAAAGCCACATCGACCAGGTCGTGTTGGACACTGAGGCTTGGGAATCGAGTGCGGGCTTCCGGTTGGAATCGAGCGATGCCGTTCAGTTCTATGCCCGAAACGACCACATGGGCCTGACGATCCCTTATGAGTACATGGGGATTGACCATGCGTATGAACCGGATTTTCTGGTGCGGCTGAGCAGCGGCGTGACCGTGGTGCTGGAGATAAAGGGATTTGAAGACGACAAAACGAAAGCCAAGCACAACGCCGCCAACCGTTGGGTCGAGGCTGTGAACAACTGGGGCGAGTTGGGGCAGTGGGCTTTCCATGTCTGCCGGAATCCTCAGGTACTGGACAAGGAAATGGAGTATCTGGCGCGGACACACTCTGCGCCGTCCGGCCAGGATCGCGAGATCCGGAAAGTACCCTAGCGAAACCATGGACTTCCGCCTCTGCAGTCACGCCGAATGGGAAATGGCCCGCCGCGGCATCCCGCTCGCCCTCGTTCAGTCCGTACTGGAACACCCCGAACAACGCGTTGTCGACGAATCCTCCGAGGCCCGTTGGATTTACCAGTCGCGGTTCCCCTTGGAAGATGGGAAAATGTATCTGTTGCGAGTCGTGGTAGACGAAGACGAAAAGCCGCCCGTGATTATCACGGCTTACAGAACCAGCAAGATCGAGAAGTACTGGAGCGCCAAATGAAAGTTGTATACGATCCCGAAGTGGATGTCCTCACTGTCCTGCTCAACGATGCGCCGGTCGCGGAAAGCGATCAGGACAAGCCCGGCGTCATCCTGGACTATGACGCCGCCGGCAACATGGTGAGCTTGGAAATTCTCGATGCTTCGAAGCGCATGGCGAGTCCCATGTCTGTCGAGTACGCGGTCACGATGCCCCGTCGCCGGCTGGCATGATTCCGTTGGACACACTACTTCGCGAGTTCAACTGTCACGTAGCGTTCCGGGGACACGGCACGGGAATGCTCCGGGTTCTGGCCCCGTTATGTCACGAAGACCGTGATCCGGTTCATTGGTCGCTGGGAAAGCCGGATGCGGGTTCCAGCTAGAAACCCTGGTTTTCCCTTGGGATTCGTGCCATATTTTGGAAACCCAACCGCTGATTCCACTCCTTCGACAGCCTAAGTCACACAAAACAAACCATTTGGAAGAAGACGGCACCCCATCTGACTTTGGCCGGTAAACGAGTGACACTCGATCTAAATTTATATTTCCCCTATTATCAATAACTTCCAAAAACGAATCCCCAAAGTGCTCACTCCCCTCTGCTAGCTTAAAGTCAGCCCGGAAAACTCCGCGCCCAAAGGCCCTCGCCAAAACGAGGGCCTTTCCCATTTCCAAGCCCAAAAAAGGAGCACCAAATGACAAAGGAAGAAAAAGCCCGCATCGCCCGCGAAAACGGCGCCAAGTCAAAAGGACCTGTAACGTCCGCCGGAAAAGAACGATCCGCCCGCAACGCCCTCAAAGACGGTGCCCGTGCCGAAAAGTTCGCCTGCTTCATTCCGCCACACGAGGCCGTCCTCTGCAATGAAGATCGCGATCTATACGAAACTCTCGTCGAAGATCTCATCGCCATCTACAAGCCCTTGAACCAGGCCGCCTACGCCATCATCGGCGACATGGCCGCCGCCCGCTGGCAAATTCTGCGCCTCCAAATTTGCATCACCACGCACTGGAACCTCGCCCTCATCTCCGCCGGCCACAAGCCCAACGGCAATCTCGCGCCCGAACTCCATGAACTCAAAGCCATGGCCGACGCCTCCGCCG
>CAMDKT010000359.1 GCA_945900935.1 Candidatus Sulfopaludibacter sp. SbA3
TGAGCGCGCGGCGACGGCCATCCTGCGCGGCAAGGTCGTGGCCATTCCCACCGATGCGCGATACGCCTTAGTCGCCGATCCATTCAATTTACGAGCGGTCGCGCGGGTCTTCGCGGCGAAGGGGCGGGAAAAAGTGAGATCGTTGCCGCTGTTGGTTTCCGACTCGATCATGGCGGAGGAGTTGGCGAGCGAGGCGTCGGCGCGTTTCCGAATCCTGATGCGCCATTACTGGCCGGGGCCGCTGACGATCATCGTGCCGGCATCGGGAAAGGTGCCGCTGCGGGTGACGGGGAATACCGGGCGCGTGGCCATGCGCCAATCGAATTCGAAGGTGGCCCAGGCGCTGATTGAGCGGATAAACCAACCTCTGATTGCGACCAGCGCCAATCTGAGCGGGCAGCCAACGTGCGCCAGCGGCATTGAGGTTTTCGGAACGATGGATGGGCGCCTGGATCTGGTGCTGGATGGTGGAACCTGTCCGGGGCTGGGATCGACGACGGTGGACATCACCGAACCGTTCTGGAAAGTGATAAAAGAAGGCGCGATTTTGGAGCGGGAATTGGCGGAAGCGTTGCAGGGTACGTAACGGCTGTTACAAATTGTGTTAAAGTCATGAGGCGTTTGAGTAGTACGACCGACCTTCGGGGGCGATATGAAATATTTTCTGCAGCGAGATGGCCGCACGTATGGGCCGTATTCCTACGACGATTTGAAGCGGTATCAGGCTGAGAACCGGATTGGGCCGACCGATCAGGTTCGACGGGAAGACAGCCAGCAGTGGGAACCGTGGCAGCAGGTGTTGAACCCTGCTCCGGCGGCCCCGGTGCCGGCGATGCCGCCGATTCAGCAGGGGTTTGGAGGATATACGCCGCCCGCGGCGCCGCAGCCGCAACCCCAGCAACCGGCGTTTGGACAGCCGCCTCAGCAGGGGTTTGGTGGTCAGCCGTCGGCGTTTGGGAATAACCCGCCCGCGTATAGCGGCGGATTTGGACAGCCGCCTGCCGAACAGGGGTTTGGCGGATTCGGCCAGCAGCCGCAGGCCCCGAAGCCTTCCGACGTGCCCGGCGCGTTTGGCGCGTTTGGCGCGCAGGGCGGTTACGGCGGTCCCCCGCAAGGGCAGCAGGGCGGTTATGGAGGGCAGCCCTATGGGCAGCAGGGAGCCCCCGGCGGCTTCGGCGGGCAACCCATGATGCCGCATCAGGGCGGCGGGTACGGTGGCGGCGCTGTCGGACCCATGCCGCCGGACATGCAGTGGTGGCTGGTGGCGCTCATCGGGATCTTTTGCGGATTTTTCACGCTCTTCTGGGTATTCAAGCAGGTGACGTTTGTAAAGAAGATCGACCCGCAGTGCCAAGCCGGAAAGTTCTATCTGATGGGAATCGGAGCGATGTTAGTTGGCTATGTTCTGATGTTTATGTCTGTGCTGTTTGCCTCGGGCAGTTTAACTGAACTGGCTGTGGTCTTTCCGATGCTTGGAATGGTGGTTGTGCTGGCGGGGGTGGTGTGCTTGTACATCGGGCATTTCAAAATGCGCGCGTCGATCCACAATTACTACACAATGGTAGAGCCGATGGGCATCAACTTGATGGACACGTCGGGCGCCCTGCTCACGTTCTTCTTTTCGATCTACTTTTTCCAATTCCACTTCTTCAATATTGCCGCCCGTAAAAAGGCGATGGGCCATCCCGCGGTTTAGTGAATCTTGAGGGCCGTGCTATCCTACCCTTTGGAGCGTTCCTGGGAGGCAGGTATGGCCCTCATATTTGATCCGATGCCATTCGATACGGGGTCCGTCTCGTTGCAAAAACGCCGTTGAGCAAGCTCCTGACTATTCGAGTCCAGGGAGAAGCCTGCAGGTGTGCGGAGGACTCCACCCTTAGCATTTACAGGGGTCAAGGCAGGGGGTAGTACGGCACTTCTGGTGCGCTCCAACCTCACCCCCCCATTTCATGCACATTCTATTTATTGGCGACATCTATGCGTCGTCGGGTCGGCGGATTGTCGCCGACAATCTCCATCGGATCGTCACCGATGAGCGGATTGACCTGATCATCGCCAACGTCGAGAACTCCGCTGGTGGATTTGGCGTAACGCCGCAAATTGCCGAGGACATGCTCTCAATGGGCGTCGAGGTTATGACCACCGGCAACCACGTTTGGGATAAGACGGAGATCCACGAGTATCTGCCGAGGCAGCCGCGTCTATTGCGGCCGGCCAACTACACGCCATCGCTTCCGGGGACTGGAATGTATGTCGGAAAGGCAAGGAATGGAGCGCCGTACGCGGTGTTAAATCTGCAAGGGCGAACGTTTATGGCAACCATTGACGACCCTTTCCGCAAGGTCGACGAAATGCTCGCCGACCTGCCGCCGGAAGTAAAAATCCGGTTTGTGGATTTTCACGCGGAGGCGACTTCGGAGAAAGTGGCCTTCGGATGGCATTTGGATGGACGCGTGACCGCGGTTGTCGGCACGCACACCCACATTCCGACGGCCGACGCGCGGGTCCTGCCGGGCGGAACGGCGTACCAGACGGACGCGGGAATGACCGGATCGTACGCCGGGGTGATTGGCGTCGAGAAGTCGGCGATTTTAAGGAAGTTCAAGACGGCTCTCTCGGTAAAGATGGAGGGGGCGAAGGGGAGCGTGGAATTCCACGGGGTGATTGTGACGGCGGACCCGGCGACTGGGAAGGCAACGGCGATCAAGCGATACGATTTTCGGGAGAGCAAACTATAGTTCGCGTGCTTTTCTGCGGTGGCTTCCTCCGCGGGACTGCAAGTGGCTCGGGGCTTCGGCATCGGCATCGCGGCGCGTAGTGGCATTGCCTTCCTATGAGGAGGGCGCGCCGGGGCGCGAGAAAGAATTGCAGGAACGATTAAGGGCCGAAGTAAGGGGTTTAGTAAACGAGGCGGACAGCCTGGAGTCGGCGGCGTTTTTTGGCGTCGTGAATCAGATGGTGCTGGCGGCTCTGTTGTACGGAGCTGTGGCGATTAAAGCCCGCCGAGCCAATTTGGCTGCGTAAGGCGCACAAGACCGGAACGGTCCCATCGCTGCCAGCGTTTATCGGAAAACTCCGCCTCCCTGCGCCAGGTTTGCCGGAGCCGGACCGGCTGGCCTCCGATGGTAACGTCGCCGGTGAAACGGGCCTCGCCGGTCAGCATACCGTGGCCGATCAGAATGCCGAAGGTGTCGGGGTCCGCCAGCACAAGTATCCACATGTCGGCTTCTTCGTGGTGGATCAGGAATGGCCGAGCGTTGAGGCCGACTCCGTAGAGTGTCTTGGCGAACAGAGCCGGTTGACCGAGCCAGGAAAAGACCGGCGGATGGGGAATCGTGGCGGCCGCCTGGGAGGCGTCAGCGGCTATCTGATCCGTGAATTCCCGATAGACAGAATGCAAGCGGTTTCTCTATCTTAGCCCTCCGACGGGGACGGTGGCCTTATAAACGTAACCGGTGACGCGCGACATATCGGAACTCGTCAGATACAGCGTGTTACTATCGGAGCCGCGCCCGAACTTACAATTGGTAAGCGCCTTCTGTTCCGTGGTGATTTTGTGAGTGATCTTCCCTTCCTTGGTTACCCGGTAAGCGGTGCCGAAGCTGTAACAAGTCAGCCACAACGCGCCTTCCTTATCGACGTCCATACCGTCGGCTTGGCACCCTTCAATGGTGATGAGTTCCTGGCGCTTGCCGGCGGCGCTTAGGGGCCACATTTCGATCTTGCTGGTGTTCGGCGCGGTATTGTGGGCGACGTAGAGAATTTTCTGATCGGCGCTGAGAATGATGCCATTGGGGCCGGTGATTTCGTCGCTGAATACCGAAGTCTTGCCGTCCTTGTCGATCTTGTAGATGGTGCCGTTGGGTGCCGAACCGTCGTAGCCGTTGGGCGCTGTGAAATAGATCGTGCCGTCTTTGGCGACGGCGAGATCATTGGCGCCTTTGGAGGTCTTTGGATCTTTTTCAAAGTTTTTGGCGATTACGGAAACCTTCTTGTCCGGGGTTACTTTCAGGATTTGACGTTCATCGGTGGCGGTGGCGAAGAGCGTGTCGGCGTCATCAATCCAGAGTCCGCCGGGCCCTGCGCCGGTGGCGATGTCGAGATACTTCGACGCGCCGTCCTTCGCGTTCCATCGAACAACGCCTTTAAACGTGCCTCGGGAAGTGAAGTAGAGATTGCCCTTCGAGTCGATGGCGGGGCCCTCGGTGTTCCCCCAGGAAGCGTCGGAGGCGATGAGTTCGGCCTTGATTTCGATAGGAACCGGCGAGGGAGGAGCCGGAGTGCAGGCGGAGAGAATGCCGAGGGCGATGGCAAGGACGTTAACGGGTCGCATGCGTTGCATCATATCGAACTGATAGAGTGTTTGGAATGCGAATTCTGCTCGCCGCTCTATGGATGTGCCTGCCGCCGGCTAAAGTGCGTTGGCAGACGGCGCTGCCGGTGAAGCAGGCGCTGGTTAAAATGAAATTCGGAGCCGATGCGGCCACCTCGACGCAGGCGCGGCAATTACTCGCGTCGGCCGATAACGTTTATCTGATTGTGATGGAGGGGTTGCCGCAAAGGATTGCACAGATGGGCGGGGCGAGGCTGCAGGCGAATTTGAAGAAGTCCACGATGTTAAAGCGGGGGGATAAGCCGCCGATTCTACCGATGCAGATTGAAGTTGGCGGACATGGTAATGGATGGGAAGTTGACGCTTTAGGATGAGGCTTATTCTATTCGTATTCTCGGTGACTTTGCTGAGCCAGCCACGGATTTCGACTGGACCGGTGAACTCTGTTTCGCTGCCGGAAGGCGCGGCGATTTATGGGGCGGCAGGCGCGCGCACGGTGTTGGCGACACACATGCGGCGTGATGTATTGTGGGCGGCGGGCGACGCGGCGCTGGTGGCGCCGGTCGGCGAGGTGGTGCCGGATGTTGGCAAGTTCTGGTCACTGTTCCGTCAAACAAGATTTCACGATTACGCGCAGAAGTCGACTAAGTTGGCGGAGCGGGATTATGTTATCGCGCGGACAGTCCGGGGCGGGGATACATTAACTTATGGAGATGTTGTTGTATCTGTAGTGGATACTCCCGGGTTTACGCCTGGCGCGGTTTCTTATGTCTATGTCAGCGAAGGGAAGAAGTATGCGGCGACCGGGGATTTGATTTACGCGGGCGGCCGTTTATTGGATATCTATAGCCTGCAGGACGCGGTGGCGGAGACGAAAACGAGGGGCTATCACGGATTTGCGGCGCGCGCTGGCCAGTTGATTGCGAGTCTGCGGAAGATACGGGAGTTGAAGCCCGACGTATTGGTTCCGGCAAGAGGACCCGTAATTGACAAGCCGGCCGTGGATATCGATTTATTGATTGGACGTTTGCAGGCGTTATTGGACAGCCATTTTGCGACCGACGCGCTGCGCTGGTATTGGGGGCCGGAGAGCTGGCAGACCAGAGGGACACTGGCCATGGGGAAAGCGCCGTCAACGCCGATGGCCATGGCCGTGGAACGGGATTTACCGGAGTGGGTGATCGCGATTGGGAATTCGCGGTTGCTGGTCTCGAGCACCGGCGCGGCCTTCCTGATGGACGCCGGGTATCCGCAAATTCTGGAGAAACTGGAGGAGTTGCGCGAGGCCGGGCGGTTCCGGAATCTGGAGGGAATCTGGGTCACTCACTATCACGACGACCACACGGAGCATGTCGCGAAGGTGGCGAAAAAGTTCGGGGCAAAAGTTCATTTCAACGAGAAAATCCGCGATATTGTGGAGAATCCGGGGCGATACCGAATGCCGTGTCTGACCACGAATGCCATAACCGGCGAGGCGCGCGGGGAGGCTGAGAGTTGGAAATGGCGGGAGTTTTCGCTGGGCAGTTACTTCTTTCCGGGCCAGACTTTGTATCATGGCGGCCTCGCGGTCGAGCGGGAGAGCGGAGAGAAGCTGTTCTTTGTCGGGGACTCGTTTACTCCTTCCGGAACCGACGATTATTGCCTGCAAAACCGAAACTTCGTCCATGCCGGCGAAGGGTATCGGTACTGTCTGGATTTGCTGGAAAAGCTGGGCGGAACACATTGGCTGATCAATCAGCACGTGCTGCCGATGTTCCGGTATGATGCGGCGCAAATGGCCCGAATGCGCGAGGAATTAGCGAAGCGGGAGCGGCTCCTGGCGGAGTTGACGCCGCTCCCCGACGCCAATTACGCCGTCGACGAGGGGTGGGCGCGTATGTATCCGTATTCCGTGAAGGGAAAGACGGTCTCGCTGGAATTGCGAGTGGATAACCATACGGAGAAGGCGCAGGAATTTCGTGTGCGGTGGAATGTGCCAAAGGGTTGGGAGTTGATTCGCGGAGCGGAACGGGTGACGGTTCCGGCGCGATCCGGCGGCG
>CAMDKT010000360.1 GCA_945900935.1 Candidatus Sulfopaludibacter sp. SbA3
CTCGCCACCAACCGGTAAGTCAATTCTTCCGCTTTCAAGATATCGAAAACGACCACCGTCGACCCGAACCCAACCCGGTCCCTGGGGACCTTCGTCAGATCGATCATGGATAGTTCCATTAATCGCTTTCTCAGTTGTCCCAGCCGCGCGTTCACGAATCCCTGGCGCTCTTTCGCCGCGTGGTACTCGGCATTCTCGCTCAGATCTCCCAGCTCCCGAGCCCGAAGAATCTCCTTCGGCAACTCGGACCGGAACTCGCGTTCCAAAGCCACAATCTCTTCTTGCAGCTTCTTCTTTAATGCTTCCATCGTGATCTGACCGCTTTCCAATCCAAGTATAGCAGTCAGGCACTTTAAAACCGGCTTATCTCGTGCGAATCAAAATCTCCCGGACGACCGCCCCCGACTCCACCCGGAATCGATTCACTTGCCCGGACTCAGCGCCCAATCGCAGCGCAATCCGCCAATAACCCGGATATCGATCTTCCTCTGAAGTCACCGAAATGAACTCCCCCGAGCCTTCCAACATCGTTACCCTGGGCACGGCTCTCGTTCCTCCGCCTATCGCGTCCGTGATCAACGTCCACAACCCCATTACTTCGGAGGCGGAACGGATCTCCGGTTTCGGCGGAATAAATCGAATTGTCGCAGGCGTTCCGGTGGGTACGCCATACCAATACGCGACCCGTTGCGGACGCTCCCCCTCCGCCGCATCCACCCGGCGGAACAGCAGAAACCCCTGATATTCCCCCGGCTGCGCATCGCCCCGGAATTGCACCCTCAAATCCACCGTGTCGGAGGCCCCCAGCGAAAACTCCGCCGACTCCACCGTCGCCTTTATTTCGTCGCCCGAATCGATTTCCACTTTCCACGTTCCAACGCCCGCCCCGGCGTTCAGTACCCGAATCGTCCGCGCCGCCTCCACCCGCTGCCCGCCCATCCCAAAACTCACCGATACCGGATCCATCGTCAGCCGGCCACCCAATGCCGCTTGTAAATCAAGCCGCCCCGCCCCGCCTACCTGCACCGCCCGCGCCTCCGCCACCGGAAATGGCTGCGCCGTATTAACCAACAAGGAGCGATATTGCCCCATCTTCAAGCCCGGCCGCCCCGCTTTCAGCACAGCATAGGCACCCGCCACCAGCGGAGACGAAAAACTCGTTCCGTCTGCAATTGTGAATCCCGACGGATCATAGAGTTCGCCGCTGCTGTTCGTCCTCTGCGCCGCCGTTACAATATCCTCCCCAACGGCGAGCACATCTGGCCGGATGCTCCCGTCCGGACCCGGTCCCCGTGACGAAAAGCTGGAAACGCCGTCGGCATCCAAAATAAATGGGAACGCGTCGGCGAAGTCCATCTCTACAGTCGTGTCCGGCTTCTCGGTTAGAATCGCCTTCACTTTCAGACCATCGCGATTGCTGATCATCATTGCGGGCAGCGTCGCTCTGCCGGTCAACATTCCCGCCGCATTCGGTGACTCGGCGTGCGTGTAAATGAGGACACCGACGGCACCCGCCGCTCTAGCAATGTTAATTTTGACTTCAAACGTGCAGTCGCCGCGCAAAATGAACGCGACCGCGCCCGTAAGCGACCCCGCCGGCAGCCGGAAACAGGCCAAGCCGTCCAAATCCAGCGGCGTCACATCCTGCAACGGTGCGCTGACTGGGCCCTCCGGCTTGGGTCCATCCCCAGGAATCCCCACAATCGGATCCGCCCCGCTGACGCGAATCCCCGAGCCGAAAATCCGGTCCGTCCAACTCGCCCCAACCGTCAATCCAACCGTCCCCATCGACGGCGACGATCCGGACTGCCGAACCGGCCCCGAATTGCCCATCGATTTTATGACCATCACGCCAAGCGCCGCCGCCCGCTCCACCGCCGGCAATAACGGATCGAGGTCCGGGCGGATCTGGGGCAGGAATCCAAAGCTCAGATTCACTACGTCCATCCCGTCCGCCGCGGCGTCGTCCAACGCCTTCGCCACCACCGCGGTGTTGGAACTGCCGCCGTCCGGCCCCCCAAAAACCTTATAAACACCCAGCCACGCTCCCGGCGCCGCGCCCTGAATTTCCGCCAACGGACTCTTCACCCGCAGCCCTGCCGCCGTCATCGCCACGCCGGTCCCATGTCCGGAATTGTCTGTCGAACTCTCGGCAAACCCTAGCATCTGATCGTAAGTCCGGTAGACGATCACCTTGCCATTCAACAACCCCCGCAGCTCTTCGCTCGTCGCTCGAGGGTATCCCTGCGGCACGGGCATCGAATCGGTTTGAAATCCCGGATGCTTCAAATCGATGCCTGAATCCAAAATGCCAATCTTCATCCCCGCCCCGGCGCGTTCCGCCCCGCCCACCGTCTCCCACGCTTTGCTGATCTGCAACAATCCGACGGCGCGATCCAACTCCGGGTGTATCTCGTAAACCGGCCAAACCCGCCGAACGCCCGGGAGCGCCGCCAGTTCCGCTTCGCTCGCCGAGGAAACGATAATTAGCGAATTCATCACCACTTCGGTCGAATCTTTCACCACCGCCCGGCCAGCCATTCGCGCGGCCATTACTTGCCGTACACCGGCCTGCGCGTCCCGAATCCGCCGTACCCCGCGCGTTCGCTCGGTTGGCGTCTCCGCCAACTCCAGCACATACCAATCCGGAACGACTTGCGCCGAGACGGCACAACCCAACGCCAGCAGCCATTTGCCGCCGGTCAGCCCAACACCGCCAGCCACCCGGGCCGAAGCGGCACAACGCAACGCCAGCAGCCAATTTCCCAAATTCATGTTTTCAATTGTCTCTTACTGCACCGGCAGCGATGCGGACTTGGATGTTACACCGCCCACCCGCAGCACCAGCGGCTGAATGCCCACCGGCGCGTCCGCGGGTACCGTCGCATTGATCTGGTAAAGCCCCACGAAACCGGGAGCCAGTCCGCAGAACAGTACCGTAGCGCCGCGTCCGCCGATGGTTACCTCTGGAGGAACCCGGCACGTGGACAAAGGTTGCGCGCCGGCCGGATCCCCCGATGGCGGCCGGTTCTCCACCGGACCCACGCCATTGGCGTACATCTGCACCACGCTCCCACGCCGGACCGCATTCGCCGAAGTCACTAATCCGAAATTCTGGTCTAAGGCCGCCGTCAGCAGCCGCCCGCTCCCAGCGTCAGTGTATTCGAAAAAGGCGGGCGAATAGTCATTCAACGCCACGCGAAACTTCGCCGAGGAAAAGTTGCCAATACTCACTTTCATATCGACCGACGCTTCCCCAGCCAATTCCCACGGAACCTGAACGTTGATCTGCCCTGGGCTGACGAAGTGGATCCGTCCGGCATAACTCACCGCCCGGCTCGGCACATCGAAACCCACACTCACTCCCGCGAGTGACAAAGGCAGATACGTCGTCGAATAGATCACCGTCGTATCCGCCAGCGCCGCGCCAAATATTGATATATACGAACCCGGCGCCACGCCCGACCCCGCCTGTCCGCTCGCCGCGTTCACCACGCCGCCCGTCTGTATCGCGGGTTTCTGAATCGCCCGCCCATCCCAAAACACTTTTAACCCGCCCCCCTCAACGGAAAATACCTGCTCCCCGATCGTCGGCCCGGCAAAGACAACGGCGTCCGCGATTCCCAATTCATCCGTTTTAGGCAGTGCTTCCTCAATACGGCCGCCACCCGCTTCCACTCGAAAGCGAACTGTCACCCCTACCGCTGGCGCGCCCTGTTTATCAATGAACTTTACGTTCAAGCGATCCACTTGCCCGCTGGTCTGTGCCGTAAATCCGTTGCCCGTTAGCGCGAAGGCGTTAAAGGCAATATTGTTTGCGACCAAATACGAATACGGAACGCGCAAAGGCGTCGCAGCGCCTTCCACCAGCAGTTCTCCTTCGTACCAATTGGCCGTCGGCAGCGTGCCCTCCACCCGCAGAGTGACTGTCGCCGCCTGCCCCGCGCCGACGGTTGCTGTCGCCGGCGTAATGGTGACGTTGACTCCGTTTGCGCGAACGATCTGGACAATGGAAAACCGAAGATTCAAAGAAGCGTTCGATGTGTTCACCAGCCGCACTTGGCGCGACAATGGCAGCGCCTTGGCAATGCCGAAGGACACTGTTGAGGGCTGCGCCGCGACGTTTGCGCGCAAGGCCTTATCGACATCCAGTTGACCGGCCCCCATCCCCGACTGCGGCGCGTCTATCGCTTTGCCATCGTAGTCCAAGTCGCCAATATCGGGGTCCGCCGTATTCACCAGCGCCGACTTGATCTGCGCCGGCGTCAGATTCCGATTCCGTTGTTTCACCAGCGCCGCCGCCCCCGCCGCCAATGGCGCGGCGAAACTGGTGCCAAACGCGCGCGTGTAACCGCTGGGATCGTAGAGTTCCCCATTCGGATCGAACTTCTGCGTAGCCAGATAGAGGTCCACTCCAACCGCGATCAACTCCGGTTTGATTGCATTCGAGCCGGTCGATGGCCCTTGCGAGGAAAACACCGCCACCTCGCCCGATGGCGCCGCGACGGCTGTTACCGCGGCGTCCAGCGTGACCGGAGCATCCGCATTCCGCGCCAAATGCTCCTTCAGCGCCTCCCCATTGTCTTTGCCAATAAACACGAGCGGAATTCCCGTCATTTGCAGGCCAGTCGGGGCGTAAATGGTATTCGAGGTTGGCTGATAAAGTACGACACCCAAGCCGCCCGCTCGCTGCACGTTGTTCGCCTTCACCGCGAACGTGCAATCGCCGCGAACCACCAGCGCGATCGCTCCAGCCATGGTCCCGTTCCCCAGCGGCGTGCAGGCCTTACCGTCCGCTTCCAGCCGCGAGGCGTCCCGCATCGGCGCGATCAACGACGCCGCCGGCCGCGGACCGTCGCCAAAGTAGCCGTTCATTCGGTTCAGTCCCGCCACTCGCACCGAATGATACAAAATGTGCCCATTCACCGAAGCGCCCACCGTAATCGCGTTGGGCGCGGTGCCCGGCGAACTGATCGAATTCAGCGTCGGAATTTCCAACCCCTCTTCGCCCTCGTTTCCCGCGCTGACAATTACGGTCAAGCCGCGCCGAACCGCGTTCTCCACGGCCTCCACCTTCAAATCGCAAGCAACGTTATTCGTCCGGTTGCAAATCGTCCCGCGGTCATCCGGACCCCACACGGCCGCGCTGCCCGAAGACAGCGACGCAATATCCATCCCATCCAGAAACGCGGCTTCCAATGCGGCGACAATCACATCGTCGAAAGTAGTGTCGTTCACTCCCGGCGATCCATAAATTTTGTAATTTCCCAGATACGCCTTCGGCGCGACACCCGACATGCGGCCCAGCGGACTATCGACCACAGCGCCCGCCGCCGCCGATGCCACCGCCGTGCCATGTCCGCTCCGGTCCCTCGGCGAGGCGTCATCGGGACGTGTGTCACTCGCCACGGCGTAAATCAACAGGTCCACAAAACTCCGCGCCGCGATCACCTTGGAATTCGTGTAATTGCAATCCGCCCCGCCGCACTTCGGAAATCCGGCGGGCATCGGTAGCGACACGTCTTGCATCGCCGGGTGAGTATGATCAATGCCGCTGTCCAAAATCGCGATCCGAACGCCATTACCGGCGCTGCCCTGCCCACCCAGTTGACTCCACGCCGCTGTCGAACGAATCACTTCATTCGCCTTCGTCATCGCCCTTCGAATCGGGCGCATCTCGCGCACATATCGGACGCCTGGCAGCGCCGCCAAGGCCTCCACATCCTCCCGGCCCGCGGAAACAAAAACCGCGTTCACCAAAACATCGGCCGAACCCAGTTCCCGCAGACCGCGCCGTGCCATTTCGGAACGTACGCCGGATTGTGAGGTCCGCACTCGCTGGCGGTGATCCCGCCCGGCCGCGCTCAGCAGCGCCTCCCGCGTGGCAACCGCCATCGCCGCCGGCTTCTGCTCCATTACCACCGCATAGCGCCGAAATCCACCACTTCCGCGCGGCGCTTCCGCCCGTACGCCTTCAGCCTCCGGGGCTTTGACTTCGGTGGTCAAGCGGTCCTGAACCCGCCGGTCCGGCCGCTCTCGCTGCGCCATCATGGGCAACGTTGCCAATAAGATCCATGCGATTGCCTGCAAGTTTCACCTCAGTGCCGCTCCATGGCGGGTTCCATCTATTACAGCCGATGTAATGAGAAACTTACAAGCAATCCGATTGCCACTGCCCCGCGCCCGCGTCTCCGCCGATCCCTGCGTATCTCGCCTCGATGCCGGGTGCTTAAACGTTTTCGGGATCTCTGCCCGGCACCATGTTGTAGGCCTCTTTGGGTTTCAGCGCCTTTCGGACGGAGCGTTCCATTTGCTCCAAGGCGGGATGGGCACGGGCCGGCAGTTGTTTCCGGAATTGGGCACAGGCTGCC
>CAMDKT010000361.1 GCA_945900935.1 Candidatus Sulfopaludibacter sp. SbA3
TCTCCCGTCGCATGGCGTAGCGCAAGCTCTCGTCGAAATCCGGGAACTTGCCGGGATCCGGTTTCATGACATCGATATTTTTGAACTGCAACCACTGGCCGGCAAAGTTTTCGACCAGCGCCGAGGCTTTCGTGTCGCGCAGCATTCGCTTTACTTGAGCGTGCAGTACCGCGGGTTGCCGCAACCGGCCGTGCCCGGCGGCGGTGAGAAGTTCGGCGTCCGGCATGCTGCTCCATAAAAAATAGGAGAGCCGCGAAGCGAGTTCGAATTGACTGACGGGCGCGTAAGATTTCTTCGCGCTTAACGGCGCGTCCCTTTCGACGCGGAACAGGAAATTTGGCGACACCAGAACGCCTTGCAGCGCGGTAACAATTCCTTCCTGAAAACTGTCGCCCTGCTGCCGCGCCAGCGCGTAGAGTTTGACGAACAGCGCGGTCTCCGCCGCGGTTACGGGCCGCCGGAAGGCTCGTTTGGCGAATGTCGAAACGATGGTCTGCGCGCAGGCGGGCGTCTGTTGCGGGCAAGCGAAGACGCGTTTCAGGCTTTCCGCCGATGGCCCTTCGGGTTGCGTAAACGGTCCGCCAACATCGAGCGATTCAAAGCGGTTGTCGAGCCGCGTTTCTATACGGTCCGTCTTGATTTTCGTACCGTATTTCCGGAGCGTTTCGATGTCCTTTTCGGTCAGCTTGCCGCTGGCGCTGATGAGCGGCTCCGGGGGGCGCATGGAGGGCATGGGCCCGGCGTATTTCGGCGGCAGGCCGTGGAGGTTTCGCAGGTATGTCGAGGACAGCAGATGCTCGCCGGCGGCAACCTTGGCGCGCACTTCCACGATTTGGCCTTCCAGATCGGTCGCGTCTACTTCCCATTCCTGGATCTTCTTCCCGTCGATCCAAAACGCGGGCGTCGCCGCTTCCGATTGATTGGGCCGATGGCCGTTCAGCACGATGCGAAAACTGTATTCACCATCGACGGCGAAGCGGTGCAGCACGTGAAAAGCGTGCCGCGTGCTAAGGCCGGATTCGTCGTAGTGGAACATGTCCTTGGGCAGCGACGGATTGGTTACCAGATCATTTAAACGCACCGGAGCGGAGAAGTGGATCGCCGCGGGTTTGAGCTTTTCGGCGCCGAAGACGGCGGTGCGGACGGCGCGCTCGGCGGCGTATAGATACTTTTCGAGCAGCACCGGGGAAAGGGAGAGCGCATCGCCGATGTTGTCGAAGCCGAAGGCGGCTTCATCGGCTGGAAAATTGTCGGCGGGGCGGATGTCAACGCCGAGCAGATCGCGCATGGTGTTGTTGTATTCGGTGCGATTCAGGCGGCGGGCGGTGACACGGCCGGGGTCGGGTTTGGCGGTTCGATCCTGCCGGGCGAACTCGGCTTCGAGGTACGTTGTGAAAGCGTGAGTTTCGGCGGCGGGCGGCTTCTTCATGGCCGGGGGCGGCATCTCACCGGTCTTGATTTTGCTGACTACTTTTTCCCAGATATCGCGGCCTTCGTCGAACGATTGCACGGTTTCGAAGGCGGCGAGATTCACGTCGCCGTTGGTGACGGTGGCGTTGTGGCAGGCGACGCAGTTTTTCTTGACGAAGGCGAAGACGCCGGGGGCGTCATAGGCGCTAAGGGCGGTTGCGGAAACGAGGATTATTAAGATTTTGAAAGACACAGCCACTCTCCTACGCTATCACGGCCTGGGAGAGTGGGGGGGCAGACTCGGCGCGTGTTTAATCAGACCTTCGTTGGCACCACGAACGGCTTCCTATAATCGCGGGTGAGCAGCTTGTTTGCCGTCGCGTCGTCGAAAGTGTGTTTGGCGGCGTCCCAGTTCAGCCGCTTGCCGGAGCGGTACGAAATATTGGCGAAGTGGCAGAAGTCCGCAGATGCCGCGCCGATTTCGATCTCAGCGTTCAACTTTTTGTAATCACGGGATTTAACGGCGGCCAGGAAGTTCTCCATGTGACGAACGGTGCCATCTGATCCGCGCGTTGCCTTCACATCTTTAACGACCTTATTCTCCTCGCCGGTGTAGACGCGATAGCCGCTGCCGTCGAGTTCCATCCAGCCGTCGACGCCGTAGAAGAGATTTCCGACCGCGCTCGTCGCGCGCGGCCCGGAGCCGAGCGTTCCCTCGCCGCCGGTCAACACGCCGCGAACTTCGAAAACGATCTCGCGGTCACCGTAATCGAACGACGCCAGTTGCGTATTGGGCGTCTCCTGCATGTCGTCATAGGCGTATTTGCCGCCGGTGGAAACCACGCTTTTCAGGCCGGAATGGTCGTTGGCAACGCCCATGCCCCAGCGGGCGACATCCATTTGATGCACGCCCTGGTTGCCGAGATCGCCGTTGCCTGTGTCCCAAAACCAGTGCCAGTTGTAGGCGAAGCGCAGCTCGTTGAACGGCCGCATCGGCGCCGGTCCCAGGAACATGTCCCAATCGAGACCGGGCGGAACGGGACCGTCGGGTTTTTTGCCGATGGACTTGCGGCGTTTGAAGCAGAGACCCTTGGCCATGTAAACCTTGCCGATGACGCCTTCTTTGAGGGCCTGTATCGCCTCCATGACATGCGGCGTGGAGCGGCTCTGCGAACCGATCTGGCACATGCGCGTGTACTTGCGCGCCGTGGCGATCATCTGCCTGCTTTCGAAGGGGTTGTAGCTGGCGGGCTTTTCGCAATAGGTGTCCTTGCCGGCCTGCATGGCCCAAATGGCGCCGAGGGCGTGCCAGTGGTTGGGCGTGGCCATCGAAACGGCGTCAATATCCTTGGAGTCGAAAAGCTTGCGCATGTCGCTGAACTCGACGGCCTTTTCCTGGCCGGACTTGACGACGCGGGCGTTGGCGCGTTCGCGGGCGGCTTGATTGACGTCGCAGAGCGCCGCGACCTGGGCTCCGGGAATGGACAGGTACCCGCCGAGGTGTGCGTTGCCGCGCCCGCCGAGGCCGATGACGCCCATTCGCACGCGGTCATTAGCGCCCAAAATGCGCCGGGAACCAATCGAAAGCGCCGCTGCGCCGGTGATGAGAAGATTTCTTCGATCCATTACGTTCTCCTAGGGGACACCAAAAGTATAATTGAGGTTTCCTCCCCCCGGGAACCTTCCGCTGGAATTCTGATGTCAGACGTACCTTTCGTTCACCTACATTGCCACACCGACTACTCGCTGCTTGACGGCGCTTGCGAAATCAAGCAACTGATGGACATCGCCGTTCAAGAGCGGATGCCCGCGATCGCCATGACCGATCACGGCAATCTGTTTGGCGGCGTGGAGTTCTATAACGAGGCCAAGGCGAAGGGCGTGCATCCGGTTCTGGGCTGCGAACTTTATGTTGTTGACGACCACAAGGAGCGCGCGGGCCGGTACAACCATCTGGTGCTGCTGGCGCAGGATCAGGACGGTTATCGCAACCTGATCAAGCTGGTCTCCACCGGATATTTGGACGGCTTCTATTACAAGCCGCGCGTGGATAAACAGCTTCTGCAGCAGCACTCAAAGGGCATTGTTTGTCTGTCGGCTTGTTTGCGCGGCGATGTGAACGAGGCGCTGCTGGAGGACAAGTACGACCATGCGCGGCAACTCGCCGGCACGTACCGGGAGATCTTCGGCGCGAAGAATTTCTTTCTGGAGATTCAGGATCACGACCTGGACCAGGACCATAAGCTGATCCCGGAAGTGGCGCGGCTGGCGCGGGACATGGAGATCCCGCTGGTGGCCACCAACGACGCGCACTATCTGCGCCAAGCCGACGCCCGCGCGCATGACATCTTCATGTGCATTTCCACGGGCAAGACCTACAGCGACCCCAACCGCATGAAGTGGGACAAGCCCGCGTTCTACGTCAAGAACAAGCAGGAGATGGAGCAGCTATTCTCCAACTATCCGCAGGCGCTGGTGACGCCGTATGAGATCGCGATGAGCTGCCAGGTAAAGCTCGAAAAGGTGAAGGAGCCGTTTCCGAAATTCGACGTGCCGCCGGAGCATTCGATCGACAGCTTCTTTGAGTACGCCGTCCGCGAGGGCTTTGAAAAACGCCGTCCGCGGCTGGAGCATATGGCCGCCCATGGGCAGTTGCGGCAGGCGATGCCGGAGTACGAAGAACGGCTGAGCCGCGAGATCAAGATGATCCAGCAGATGAAGTTCTCCGGGTACTTCCTGATCGTCTGGGACTTCATTCGTTACGCGCGCAGCCAGAACATTCCGGTTGGTCCGGGGCGCGGATCGGCGGCCGGCTCACTGGTCTCTTTCGCGATGATGATCACCGATATCGACCCGCTGCAATATGGCCTGCTGTTCGAACGCTTCCTGAATCCGGAACGCATCAGCATGCCCGATATCGACACCGATTTCGAGCCCCGCGGCCGCGGCAAAGTGATTCAGTACGTTACGGAGAAGTACGGCCGGGAGCAAGTGGCGCAGATTATCACGTTCGGCACGCTGGGCGCCAAGGCGGCGATCAAAGACGTAGGCCGCGTGTTGGAAATGAAGCTGAGCGAGGTGGACAAGCTGACGAAGCTGGTGCCGCCGACGCTGAATATCAAGTTGAAAGAGGCGATTGAGCAAGAGCCTGGTTTTGGAGACGCGGCGAAGGCGGATTCGAAAGTCGGAGACATTCTGGAGATCGCGCAGCGGCTGGAGGGCATGGCGCGCAACGCCAGCGTTCACGCCGCCGGCGTGGTTATCTCACCGGAACCTTTAAAGAACCTTCTCCCGTTATACAAGACGAACAAGGACGAAATTGTAACCCAGTACGACATGAGCGGACTGGAAAAACTGGGTCTGTTGAAGATGGACTTTCTGGGGCTGACGACGCTCTCGATTGTCGACGATGCATTGAAGTTGATTGAGGCCATTCACGGCAAGCGAATCGTAATGGAGGAGATACCGCTCGATGACGAATTCACTTACGTCGAGATCTTCCACAAGGGCAATACGTCCGGCGTATTTCAGTTTGAATCCAGCGGAATGCAGGACATTCTGCGGCGCTACCGGCCGGAGCGGATTGAGGACCTTTGCGCGCTGAACGCACTGTATCGGCCGGGCCCGATTCAGGGCGGCATGGTGGACGACTTCATTGCCCGTAAGCACGGAAAAAAAGAAGTGGTTTACGATCTACCGCAACTGGAACCGCTGCTGGCGGAGACGTATGGCGTCATCGTCTATCAAGAACAGGTGATGCAGATTTCGAATGTCCTGGCGGGGTACTCGCTGGGCGAGGCGGACATTTTGCGGCGCGCGATGGGGAAGAAGAGCGCGACGGAGATGGAGCAGCAGAAAGTGCGGTTTCTCCAGGGCGCGGCCAAGAATAACCTGAACATCAAAAAGGCCGACAAGATCTTCGATCTGATGGCGCAATTTGCCGGGTATGGGTTTAACAAGTCGCACTCGGCGGCGTATGCGTACATGGCCTATGTCACAGCGTATTTGAAGGCGCATTATTCGATTGAGTTTATGTCGGCGCTGCTGACTTCGGAAACGGGGAACACGGATAAGGTCGTCAAATACATCAATGAATGCCGGGAGCGGGGAATCAAAGTACGGCCGCCGGATGTAAATACGAGCCTGCTGTCGTTCTCGCCGGACGGGGACGCAATCCGCTTTGGTTTGGGGGCGATAAAGAATCTGGGGCAGAACGCGGTGGAGTCCATCATCGCGGCGCGCAAGGAGCACGGGGCCTTCAAGAATTTCTTCGATTTCGGCGAGCAAGTGGACACGGCGATGGTGAACCGGCGGGCGATTGAATCGCTGATTAAGGCCGGGGCAATGGATGGGTTAGAGGGGACGCGTTCGCAGTTATTTGCGGCGATTGACAGGGCGATGGAGCATGGCCAGAAGGCGCGGCGGGATAAAGAGTCCGGGCAGGGCGGGCTGTTCGGCGACATGTTCGGCGGCGATGACGCCCAGCATGAGGACTTGCCGAAAGTGCCGGATTGGAAGCGCATGCAGGCGCTGCAGGGCGAGAAGGAGATGATCGGATTCTATGTCACGGGCCATCCGCTGGATGATTTTGAGGACCGGATCGCCGACCTTCGCACGCACGAAACGGACCAGTTGGGCGATCTGCCGCGAAACTTTGAAGTGAAGCTCTGCGGCATTTTGACCGGCATTCAGAAGAAGCGTTCGAAGGAAGGCAAGTCGTACGTGATACTGGGCGTGGAAGATCATAAAGGCGTGTTGGAGGCGATGATTTTCAATGGGCGCGATAACGAGCATTTGATCGACGATTTGGGGCCTTGCCTGGTTGACGATAATGCGTGCCTGATTGTGGCGACGGTGATGCCGGAGGAGGGCGCGGCGCCGCGGCTGCGCATTAAGGAACTGATCCCGCTGGTGAATACGCGGGTGGCGCTGGCGTCGTTG
>CAMDKT010000362.1 GCA_945900935.1 Candidatus Sulfopaludibacter sp. SbA3
CCGCCCAACGTATCTGAAAATGGTTCTCGACCAGGGCTACTGGATCGAATCCACCATCACGCCTCCCACCGACGCGGCCATCCAATACGACATCAAAATGACAATGGACATGGGCTTCAACGGTGCCCGCAAGCACCAGAAGCTGGAAGACCCGCGCTTCCTCTACTGGGCCGATAAGATGGGCTTCCTGGTCTCCAGCGAAATGGCCAATGCGTACCTCTACGACGAGGATTACGCCGCCCGCTTCACCCGCGAGTGGATCGAGGCCGTCGAGCGCGACGTCAACCACCCGTCCATCGTCATGTGGATCCCCATCAACGAATCCTGGGGCGTCAGCGACGTTTCCGACCCTCGCCAAACGCAGCACTTGAAAGCTCTCTACCACCTGACGAAATCATTAGACCCCACGCGCCCCGTCATCGACAACGATGGCTGGGAGCATACCGACGTGACCGACCTCTTCGGCATCCACGACTACGCCGCCCGCGGTGAGCGCCTCGTCGAGAAGTACAGCGTCCTCAGCCAGAAACAGTTCGATTTCCCCGGCAATGGCCGCGCCGCATTGGCCCCTGGGTTCAAGTACAACGGCTCCCCGGTGTTCCTCAGCGAGTTCGGCGGCATCGCCTACCCGCTCCCCGGCTCGCCAGTGCCAGCCGACGCCTGGGGATACGCCGGTGTGGAGAAAACCCCCGAAGCGGCCCTCGACCGCCTCCGCAGTCTATACGTTGGCATCGCCAAAATCCCCCAAATCATGGGCATCTGTTACACCCAGTTGACCGACGTGGAGCAGGAGATCAACGGCCTGCTAACCTACGACCGGAAGCCCAAGTTCGACCTCAAAACCCTTCGGGAAATTAATGCGTTGCTGAACTAATTCCCCGATAAACCCCGCGAACGGTCGAATATCCCCGTCAACGCTGGCGCTCTCCAACGCCGCCAGATACCTCGACCGCGCCTCCACTCGGATCACCGTCCACGGATAACCGCCCGACGCCAGCATCGCATTCATCAGGAATCGCGCCATGCGTCCGTTTCCGTCCGGATACGGATGGACGTAACCAAACATCCAATGGCCTAACACCGCCCGGACTCCCGCGTCCGGCTCTTCGGCGAGCAGTTCGAACAACGCCGGCATCGCATCACGGACGCTCTCCCATCGCGGCGGCACATACCGGGAGCTCCGCAAGTACACCGCGTCGTTGCGGTAACCGGCCAGTGCGCCAGCCGGAATCAGCCCCGCCGCCACACACGGCTGGAACAACTCCCGGTACCACTCCCGGTGGCGCGCCTTCGCCACCTGCCCCCCATTCTCACCGTTCAGGATCTGCACGATCGATGCCTGCACCGCCTGAAACGCCTGCCAATATCCGCGCGCCGCCAGCGCATCGCGGTTTCGCCGGTCCTCCGGCGTCTGCTCCGGATTCCAATTTCCAGTCCGCACCCGTTCGATTAATGTCGGCGATACGTTGTACCCCTCAATTGACAAAGAATGGTACGCATCGCTGCGATACAGTTTATCGATCGACAGCATGTACGCCGCCTTGCTCTTCACTTTGCCCGGCGCCAAAGGAAAACAGGCCATCACGTCCCCACGCATCGATTGCCACATCACCCGCATCCGGTTCACCAGCGGCGAGACGTTCTCCCGCAAAGCCGGCATTGACGCCTGGCCGGCAAACGGATCCGTCTCGCGCACAACGAAGCCGGCGGCCTTCATGGTCGCCGTAATCTGCTCTGCCGCTTCCGCGTCTCCCACTCGCCGGAACGCTCCCGCCAGCCGGCCCGCCACCACCGAATGCCCGCCATCCAAGAGCAATCGCAAAACTTCCGTCGCGTCTCCCCGAAGGCTCTTCAGGCCTAATCCGGCTTCGACCGAATGCCGTTCGAAAAACCCTTCCCCAACCCGCACCAACGCCGCCGGAACCGTAAACATCCGCAACCCCTCCCGCACTATCAGATCCGCCCTCCCCGGGCTTCGCGAGTCTTTCAAGTCGTACAGCGAAGTGCCGAACGGCAGCGCAATCTTGTTGTTACTCCCTGCCGGACTATAAATCAATGCCTGCGTCGGGATCACCATCTGTTCGGCATGAACCAGCAACGACTGCTCCGGGGATAGATACCACGTCTTTCCGAATCGCTCCTCGCAGTATCTTGCGCAGAACTCCCAGAAAGAGGCGTACCAAGGCGTGCTGTCGCCCGGACGGCAATCCGGCCCGGAGGAAACCACCCAGCCCTTTATCGCTTCCATCAGAAATCCGCTTCCCACCAGCCGTTCCCGGTGCAGCCGGCTGAACTCCTCGGCGTGGAAGACACGCCGCCCCCCGCGCTGCCGTTTGCGCAGCACCTTCAGTGAAGACGCGAGCTTTTCATGGAACGATGACATGCTTTCCCGGCTGTACCATTACAAGTCTATCATGCTGTACCATTACAAGTTTCTTCTGTCGTACCATCACAAGTTTATTGTGTCGCACCATTACAAGTTTATTCTGTCGTAACACGACCCGGCTAGCGCCCCCGCTTCTCCAAAAACGCCCGCATTTGCTCCTGCGCCGCACCGGCAAGCGCGTTCCGCTCCATCACCCCCCGCGCATACCGGTACGCCTCGTCCCGCGGCATCTCAATCTGCTCATAAAACGCCCGCTTTCCCAATGCAACCGTGTCGTCCGACGCCGCCGCCACGGACAAAGCCAACTCCCGCGCCGCCGCCGTCAACGACGATGCCGAAACCACCCGGTTTACCAGCCCCCACTCCGCCGCCTCCCGCGCCGGAACCTGCCGCGCCGTCAGCAGCATCTCCATCGCCCGCTTCCTTCCAATGGCCCGCGTCAACGCCACCATCGGGGTCGAACAGAACAGGCCGATCTTCACCCCCGGCGTCGCAAACCAAGCGTCCTCCGAAGCCACCGCCAAGTCGCAGGCAGCCACCAACTGGCACCCCGCCGCCGTCGCAGCTCCCTGTACCTCCGCGATCACCGGCTGCCGAATGGACTGCACCACCGACATCAACTCCGTGCAGACCCCAAACACCTCTTCCGTCTGCGCCGAGGAACACCCTACCAACTCGTTCAAGTCATGTCCCGCGCTGAAAACCGGCCCCTCCGCCGCCAACACAACCACCCGCCCCTGACATCCCTGTAACGCCCCAATCAACGAACGCATCATCGCCAGCGACAACGCATTCCGCCGAGGCCCCGCCATTGTCACCACATCCACAACGCCCTCAGCCGTGACGCGAATCATTTCTTCCCCTCCAACTGCCACGAAGTAAACGGCGACCGCGCCCCGCGAATATTGACGTTCAACACGTACGGCCCCTGATACGCAAACGCCCGCGCGAGCGCCGGCCCCACCTGGTCCAGCCTGTCAATCGTCTCGCCGCCGCCGCCAAAGCCCTGGCACACCAGGTCATAGCGCGTCCGCAGCAACTCGCACGCCGTCGTCGTACCCTGCATCTCCCCCTGCAACTCGCGCTCCAAGCCCCAACCGCCATCGTTCCCAACAATGATCACCACCGGCACGCCATACCGCACCATCGTGTCCAACTCGGCGATGTAGAACCCCAGCGACCCATCCCCCGTCATCATCATCACCGGAGAACCCGGCCGCGCCATCTGCTGCGCCATCGCGAATGGCAGGGCAGCCCCAATGGTCGCCATCGGCCCCAGCCGCAGCCATCCCCCCGCGTGCAAAGCCGGTAGAATCGCCCGCCCCCAATGGATAAAGTCGCCCCCATCGAATGACAGCAACGGCGACACCGGCAGCGTCCGCTTCACTTCCTGGAAAAACACCCCCGGATGCAACAACGAATCCTCGCCGCGCTGGGCCAACAGCTTCGTCATCCACTCCTTGCGCCACTTCCGAATCTGCTGAATCCACGCCGTCCGCGGCTCCCAAACGGACGCCGGAATCGCAGCTTCCAAAAATGTCTGCACATCCCCAACCACCCCCAGCGCCACGTCCCGCACATTTCCAATCTCCCGTGTTTCCACGTCCACCTGTATGATTCGCGTCTCCTTCCCAAACAATCGCGGCCCGCCCATCGCCAATCGGTAATCGATCCGCTTGCCCAAGACCAGCACTACATCCGCCGCCTGAAACGCCGGCACGCACCCGCGATTCAACGACGGATCGGCATACCCGCAATGCCCCGGAAACTTCTCGCTCACCACGCCCCGAGCCATCGTGACATCAAAGTACGGCAACTTCGTCTGCTTCAGGAACCGCAGCAGTGCCGCCCCCGCGTCGCTCCACCAAACGCCGCTGCCGCCAATCACCACCGGCCGCTCCGCCTTGGCCAACAGATCCATCGCCGCGGCCGCATCCTCACACGCTCGCACCACGCCCCGCCCCGGCGGCATCCGCAACGGAGCCTCCGTCTTCCCCGTAAACACATTCACCGGAATCGACAGGTGGGTCGCTCCATACCGGCCCGAAAAGGACTCCCGATACGCCCGGCCCAGCGCGAATGGCACTTGGGACGCCGACGTGACCAGATGCGACCACTTCGTCACCGGTGCCGCCATCCCCACCTGGTCAATGTCCTGGAACACCACACGGTGCCGCATCTCCGTCGCCGGCGTCCCGCTCACCGCGATCACCGGGCTCCCGTTTTCATTCGCCGTCGCGATCCCCGTCAACGCATTCGTGTGCCCAGGGCCGCCGGTCACAATCGACAGCGCCGGCTTCCTCGTCATCCGGCTCCAGCCGTCCGCCGCATGAACCACCGCCGCCTCATGGCGCATGTGGACGATCGGCAATCCCCGCTTTTCCGCCACCGACAGGACCTCGTTCAGATGGTCCCCGACCAGCGTAAACACCCGGTCAATCCCCAACTGCAAAGCACTCTCCACGAACAGTTCAGCACCAGTAGGCATGTCTGCCATACTAATCTGTTTGATGCCAAAAATACTCGTTACCGGCGGCGCCGGCTACATTGGGTCTCACACCGTTCACCAACTCCGGGCCCAAGACTTCGAAGTCATCGTCGCCGACGACCTCTCCAACGGCCATGCCGCCAGCGTTCCCAGCGAGATCCTCCACGTCTGCTCGCTCTTCGACCGCGCCCAACTGACCAGTCTCATGCAGAC
This sequence comes from Candidatus Sulfopaludibacter sp. SbA3, assembly GCA_945900935.1. Classification (GTDB taxonomy): domain Bacteria; phylum Acidobacteriota; class Terriglobia; order Bryobacterales; family Bryobacteraceae. The sequence continues at coordinate 5,088 of CAMDKT010000362.1, forward strand.
CGAACAGGTTGACGCCGTCATCCACTTCGCCGCCTTCATCGCCGTCGGTGAATCCACCCGCGAACCCGAAAAATACTTCCACAACAACACCGCCGGGTCCATCTCGCTTTTTGCCGCCATGGCCGACGCCGGCGTCAACAAACTCGTCTTCTCCTCCACCGCCGCCGTCTACGGCAATCCCACGGAGATCCCCATTCCCGAAACCGCCGCCATCAACGCCGTAAACCCCTACGGCGAATCAAAGGTCATGGTGGAGAAGGTTCTCGACTGGCTCGACGCAACGCGCGGCCTCCGCGCCATTCGCCTCCGCTATTTCAACGCCTGCGGCGCCAATAACGCCGCCGGCCTCGGCGAGCGCCACGACCCCGAAACCCATCTCATCCCTCTCATCCTCCGCGCCGTTAGAACCGGCAAGCCTGTCACCCTCTTCGGAGATGACTACCCAACCCCCGACGGCACCTGTGTCCGCGACTACGTCCACGTTGACGATCTCGCCTCCGCCCACATCGCCGCGGTGAATCACTTGCTGAACGGCGGCGCGAGTAATGTCTTCAATGCCGGCACCGGCCAGGGCTTCTCCGTGAAGGAAGTCGTCACCGCGGTTGAAAAAATCACCGGCCAGAGTGTGCCCTACATCATGGGTCCGCGCCGCGATGGCGACCCCGCCCAGCTTGTCGCCGACTCCTCCAAACTCCGCCAAACCCTCGGGTGGCAGCCCAAATTCGACACCCTGGAATCCATCATCGAATCCGCCTGGGTTTTCGAAAAACAAAACTTAACATAGAATACGCACATGGTGCGAATCCTTTCCGTCCTCGCCTTCACGGCCTGCCTCCTGGCACAAGACTACGACGTCATCCTGAAAAACGGCCACGTCATTGACCCCAAGAACAACATCAACGCCGTCCGCGACGTTGCCATCAAAGACCATAAAATAGCCGCCGTCGCGGCGAATATCGACGCGAGCAAGGCAAAGAAGGTGGTCGACGTGACAGGCCTCTACGTCATGCCCGGCCTGATCGATCTCCACGTTCACGTCTTCTATGGCGATGGCCCCAGCTATCGCGACGGCCAGCTGAGCGTCATCCCCGATTCCCACACTTTCCGCAGCGGCGTCACGACGGTGGTTGACGCCGGCACCGCTGGCTGGCGCAACTTCGAGGTCTTCAAGAAGCGCATTATCGACCGTTCCAAAACACGCGTGCTGTCGCTGTTGAACATCGTCGGCGCGGGCATGGGCGGA
>CAMDKT010000363.1 GCA_945900935.1 Candidatus Sulfopaludibacter sp. SbA3
TGCGGGCCGCGGGTGTTGATGGACAAGGGACGGCTACTGCGGAAGCGGCTGGGAGGCGGGATGCGGCAGGCGGGGGTGTTGGCGGCGGCGGGGCTGATTGCATTGGAGGAGATGCCGGCCGGCCTGGCCGCGGATCACGCGAACGCAAAGCGGATGGCGGCGGGGTTGGCTGCGATTCCGGGAGTCCGCGTGGAGCGGGCGCCGATGACGAATATTTTGTTCTTTGATGTGACGGAGACGGGATATTCCGGGGCGGCGTTTAGCGAAAAGCTGAAGGAGCGGGGGGTGTTGATGAACGCGGCATCGGGAGCTTCCCGGCTGCGGCTGTTGACGCATTTCGACGTGGACGAGGCGGCGTGTCTGCGGGCGGTGGAAGTGGTGCGGGCGGTGGCTAGCGGGTCATGATCTCATCTTCCAAACAGGAGATGACCAGCAGATCACAACCGGTATCGGAAGTCAGGAATTCGTGGCCGGTCCGGGCGAACGCTTTTTCGTAGTCGCCGGCGAAGATGTGGAGGTTCCTGCCGAGACGGACGTCGCCGGAGATGACCAGGCACTGTTCCAGCGCCGTGTGGCGATGCGGCGAGTACTGCGCGCCAGGTTCCAGCCGGAGAAGAGAGGTCGCCATCCGGATCGCCGTTTCCGAGTGCGGAATTTTGGTGGTAACGCCCGGATATTCAGTCTCTTTCCATCGCCCATCACCGGGGCGCGGGATTTGGACGCCCGTTTTTGGTCCTCGAAGCCTGGTAGATTCGCATGGGGGGTAGCAGACGAAAGACTTCTAAAACACAATCGCCAGTGGTTTGTGTCGGTTCAGGTTGAAGTCCGCTCTGGCGTTCCCCGGCAGCGGGAATAATGCCGTTTTCGGCGGGCCGGTTGGGACGACAAGTGCCCAGATGCCTAAATGCCAGCCGTCAAAGCGTTACGACATTATAATGACGTTATGTCAAAGGCCAAGCGCGCCACCGTCTATTTTGAAGCGAGTTTGCACAAAGCACTCCGCATAAAAGCGGCCCACACCGACCATAGTCTTTCCGCGTTGGTGAACGCGTCCGTGCGGCGGACGCTCGCCGAAGACGCTGACGATCTGGCCACTTTTGAGCGCCGCGCGAATGAGACCGCTTTGTCATTCGAGGAAGTACTGAAGGACCTGAAGCTGCGTGGCAAGCTATAGAATTCTGATCAAGACCTCGGCGGCCAAGGAGTTGGAAGCTACGCCGAAAAAGGACAGGGAACGTCTCGCGGCGAGGATGAGGGATCTCGCCGCCGCTCCTCGACCACTTGGCTCAGAAAAACTCTCCGGCGAAGAAAAGTATCGCGTCCGCCAGGGCGACTACCGAATCCTGTACCTAATCGAGGACGCGAACGCGACAGTCACGGTCGTAAAGATTGGCCATCGCCGGGAAGTCTACCGGAATTGAGGGGGATTTGGAAACAATTCGCCACGCCTCGCGCAGAGTAATGCTCTGCCAACAATGAAGAAGAACACCGATTGCAATTCTCGACAAATCGGGAGCAAAACGGAATGACCGGACAGAGACGGGCCAGGAGGCTACGTTGGGGCTCGGCAAGGTTGTGGCCGAGCAGCTCACGCAAGCATTTTGGACGCTGTGTTTAATCCTTGAGAGTCTCCATGTACGCCAGCATACTGGCCATCCCGGCGGCATCGAACGCATAGCGCGGCATGATGGTTTTCGGCGAATACTTCTGCGGATCGATGAAGTGCCCTTCCATCCAGGCGCGGTTCCGGCGCTTGGCGACGCCGTTGAGGGGCGTTCCGGTCTTGCCGCCGGCGCCGTTGATGGAATGGCAAATGCCGCAGTTACTCTTCATGTAGAGCATGGCGCCGCCGACGACGGGGCCGGGCGCGGAGGCAATTGCGCCAACGCTTTCGTCGTCCAATTTGCGCATGAAAGTAGCGAGTTGGCGGAGTTGGAGGTCTCTCAGCCCGGAATCGGGGGCACTGATCTTGAAGTGGGCAACCAGGGCGTCGCGCTCTTCGTGGATGGTGATATCGGCGAGGTTCGGGCCGGCTTTGTGGTCACCGGGTATGACGCCGTGACACTGCCAGCACTTGGCTTGCCGGAAAGCGCCGACGGCGGCGACTTCTTCGGCAGTGAAGTTCTGCCAGGGTTCTTTGTACGGCGTCGAGCGCATGGCTGCCACGGTGAGGCCGCCCCAGCCGATAGCGGCGAGGAACACGATGCCGATGGCGAAGGTCCGCTGGCGGAGCTTGACGGCGGCACCGCGATCAAGGAACGGTGTGGCGAACAACAGCCCGACGGCTACGCCGGGCAGCACCATGCTGCCGATGATTTCCAGCGGGCCTTCAAAAAATTTCAAAATCTGGAACAAAAAGAGAAAATACCATTCGGGGCGCGGAATATACGTGCTGTCCGTGGGGTCGGCGATCTTGCCGAGCGGGACGCGGGCCAGCGTCGCCAGCGCGAACAGGATGGAGAACATGATGAAGATGGCGAGCGTGTCTTTGAAGACCTGGCCGGGGTAGAATTTCTTTGCGGGCGCGGTCTCCACCGGGGCCGGGGCGACGCCGTGCCGGCGGACAAGAAAGACGTGGAGGCCGATCAGCAGCATCATCAGCGGCGGGAGCAGCAGGACGTGCGCGCCGTAGAATCGGGCGAAGGTCTGGACGCCGATCTGGCCGTTATCGCTGCCCATCAGCCGCAGAATGTAGGGGCCGGCGAGCGGGGCCTTGGCGGTGATTTGCGTGGTGACGACGGTGCCCCAATACGCCCGGTTGTCCCAAGGCAGCAGGTACCCGGTGAGTCCGAATCCGAGCGTCAGCAGCAGCAACACCACGCCGAGCATCCATGTCGCCTCGCGCGGCTTTTTGTAGCTGCCCCAAAGGAAAACCTGGATCATGTGCAGGCAGACGACGACGATCATCATGCTCGCGCCCCAGTGATGCAGCCCGCGGATCAGGCGGCCGCCGGTGAGTTCGGTGAGGATGAAGCGGAGGCTGGCGTGCGCATCCGGCGGCGTTGGCGCGTAATTCAGCGCCAGTAAAATGCCAGTGACGAACTGGACAAGAAAACAGAACATGGCCACGCTGCCGAGCACTTGATGCCAGCCGCTGGACCCGGGAATCTCTTCGTAGAGAAGGTGTTTGACGCCGGACACAGCGCCGGTGCGGTCCTCAACCCAATCCATCACGTTTTTAACCATGGCTATCCCTCCGCCGACTGCTTCACTTCGCCGAGCATCACCTTGATGCCATCGACGCGAACATCGAAGCGATCCAATGAGCGGGGCGCGGGGCCGGAAATCACTTTTCCGTCTGGACTGAACGACGACGTATGGCAAGGGCAGACGAACGTCTGGTCACTGGGATGCCAACTGACCGCGCAGCCCAGATGGGTGCAAAGTGGCGAGAAGGCGATAACTTCCTTTTCGCCGGTTTTGACAACCCAGGCGACAGCATTTTCCGTGACGAGTTTCCAGCCGTCGCGATGGACGCGTTGGAAGACAACCTGTTCCGGCGTGTCCTGCCTCAAGTCAGTCAAAGCCACCGCTTCAATCCACTTCTGCTGTTTCTTCTCCCGGGCCGGGACGAGCAGGTATCCCAGGGCGGGGATTCCCAGGGCGGCGGTGATGGCTCCCATCATTGCGGTAATGGAGCCGACGAGAAATCCTCGCCGAGGTTCGATCGGTTCTTCTGCCATTCGTTTTGTATTGTAGGGGCGATTCGCGCGGAGTAAACGTTACGTATTGTTAATTTAGCTGTTTGCGGAGGCGGCTGGCAAGAACTTTCTCACTTGCTACCAGATTTCGATTTTCGAGCGGGTCATTTTGGAGGTCGAAAAGCATCGTTTCCTGATGATAGCCTTCGACGAGTTTATGCCTGCCGTCCCAGACCAGCCGCCATTCTTCGAGCGCGGAGTGGAGAACTTCCCGATGTTTTTGGGTCTTTCCGGTGAGGACGGGGCGGAGGGATCGGGCTTCCATTTGGGGGAGTTTTTCGAGGCCCGCGTAGTCCAGGAAAGTGGCCGCGATATCGATCAGGGAGGCGAGGGCATCGGTCTGTTGGTTCTTTTTCGTATCGAGGCCGGCGATGAGGAGCGGGATGCCGGCGGAGGCTTGATAGGGAACGTGCTTGCCCCAGCGATCGTGATCGCCGAGCATTTCACCGTGATCGGAGGAGAAGACGATGAGGGTGTTGTCGAGATCGCCTCTTTTTCTGACTTCGGCGATGATCTCGCCAATGCGCGTATCGATGTTTTCGCACATGGCGGTGTAGTTTTGACGGATCTTGCTGTGGGTGGCGTCGTCGAATTCGGTGTTTTTGTTGGGCTGCGGGTATTCGCGGCCGCGGGCGGTTTTCTCCATGGATGCGGTGATGTCCATGGGGCTGTGGGGACCGGTGAAGTTGACGACGAGGTGCCAGGGCTTGCCTTTGGGCGCCTGTTGGAGCAGTTTCTTAGCGTTTTCGGCGATCCAGTTGTCGCAATAGGCGTCGTCGGGTAGGGGCGTGGTGTGCGTGGCGTTATATTTACGGCGTTTTTTGAAGTCGCCGACGTGCTGGGCCGCGAGTTTGCGGTGGTGAAGCATGGCCATGTAGGGGTCTTTTGGGGTCTCGGCACCGCTGCGGACGGCGTCGCCTTTCCCGGCATTATCGATGCCCTTGGAAAAGCCCCATTCGGTGAGAAGGCGGGAGCCGTCGAGGCCCCAATCGAGCGTCTTCTTGTGGAGATCGACTTTGCCGCAGGCCATGGTGTGATAGCCGGCCGCCTTCAGGCTTTGGTAGTAGGTCTGCTGGTCGAGGGGGAAATCGTGCTGATTGCTGGCAACGCCGCAGTTCTTGTATTCGCGGCCGGTGGCCAGGCAGGCGCGGCTGGGGGCGCAGAGGGGGGAGGCGCACAGGACTTTGTGGAAGCGCATGCCGCGCGCGGCGAGGGCTTGGATGTTGGGGAGTTGAACGGGAATTTGCGGGTTGCCGGGCAGCCAATCGGGACGCCATTGATCGGGGAGGAGGAACAGAAAGTTGGGCTGCTTGGGTTGCGATTGCAGTGCGAGGGTTGCGGCGGTGGTGAGGAAACGGCGGCGGGAGGGCATGGGGTTAGATTACTAGATTTGCAGGAATCGAACGCTGACTCCGTTCTGCGATACTGGGACGGCTGGCGAATGATGGGGGCCATCCCTCCGGGGAAATTCCGCAAGGGACGCTGGGAAGTATCTTGAAACAGGCAGGATTGAAATGACCCAATACGCAATAGTAATCGAACGCGGAGAGGATGGCGGATTCGGCGCATATGTTCCGGATTTGCCGGGTTGCGTGGCTGTTGCCAAGTCGGAAGCGGACGTTCGACAGCTTTTGAAGGAAGCCGTCGAACTACACCTTTCGGCCATGCGCGCCGATGGCGACGCGATTCCGGAACCGTCTACTCAGGTTGGATATTTGGCGTTGGCTTCGTAACAACGCCCGCAAGGATGTGGCTCTCACTCACTCCACCCGGTAATTCGGCGCTTCCTTCGTAATAATCACATCATGCACATGGCTCTCCCGCAGTCCCGCCGACGAAATCTTCAAAAACTTCGCATTCGTCTGCAATTCCGGAATCGTCCCACACCCCGTGTACCCCATGCCCGCCTTCAACCCGCCCACAAGTTGAAAGACCATCTCCGCCAATAGGCCCTTATAAGGCACCCGTCCCTCAATCCCTTCCGGCACCAGTTTACCCGCCCCCTGATCCCCGTACCGGTCCTGCGACGTATTCGACATCGCCCCAATCGACCCCATCCCCCGATAACTCTTAAAGGTTCGGCCCTGGAACAGGATCGTCTCGCCCGGGCTCTCTTCGACACCGGCCAGCAAGCTCCCGATCATCACCGAATCCGCCCCCGCCGCTATCGCCTTTGTCACATCGCCGGAGTACTTAATGCCGCCATCGGAGATGAGCGGAATCCCAAACTCCCGGCAAGCTCGCGCGGCCTCCGTAATTGCTGTTATCTGCGGCACACCCGCCCCGGATACCACGCGCGTCGTGCAAATCGATCCTGGCCCGATCCCCACTTTGATCCCGTCTGCGCCCAACTCGATCAAATCCCGCGCGCCCTCATACGTGGCGACGTTGCCGGCCACCAAATCGACATCCGGAAACGCCTTCTTGATCGCCTTCACCGCGTCCATGACGCCTTGATGATGCCCGTGAGCCGAATCAATCGCCAGCACATCCACCTTCCGGCGCACCAGTTCGGCCGCGCGCTCCAAATAGTCCTTCGTCGATCCCACCGCCGCCCCGCAACGCAACCGCCCCTGCGCGTCCTTGGCCGCGTTCGGATA
>CAMDKT010000364.1 GCA_945900935.1 Candidatus Sulfopaludibacter sp. SbA3
CTCGTTTGGGATTCCTGTCTTCGTGTTGGCCAACAATGCAATGCCGCCAGTGCCATTGGCGACTGAGCGTATTGCAGTCCAACTCAGCGTCCAGCACGTCGTAACCTGGACCTCATCTCCCGGTGCCGCGCCAAAATTGTTCGGCTTGACTTTCACCGGATCCCAAGGCACTGCCGTGTTTAATACGTTTTTTCGGGGCTGCAGATAGCGCACCGTAGGCAAAGCCACCCGCCAACGCCAACTCAGCGCCATCACCGCCGCATTCGTTCGAATTCGCCGAGCCGCGCTTGAACCCTTGCCTCAAATATCGGATATATTCGCGCCTGTTACCAGGAGTGTTTCTCTGCCATGCATCCCTCTCGCCACCCGGTCCAGCCCCCTCCCGCACAATCATCGGCGTGCAGTCCGGCCCCGACTTGCCATTAAACGTCAGCCAATTGAACTCCATCGCCAGCGAGTTCGGCACCGGATTATTCGGGCGCAAATCCCACTCCTGCAGGATCAGCCCAAAATTCCGGTCGACGCGCGGTCCCGCCCGGCAGCGTCGGATCCTGCCCCAGGCCCACGCTCCCGTCCTGCGTATGCGGTACTTTGAAACCATGCCAGTGTACCGCCGTCGGCTCGGGCAAATGATTGTGAAAAACAACCCGCGCCCGGTCGCCCTTATTCACCTCCAAAGTCGGCCCAGGCACGCTGCCGTTGTAACCCCACGCCGTCAATTTGCGGCCTGGAGCTATCTCCGCTGTAACTACCTCGGCTGTCAAGACAAACTCTTTAACACCGTTAACCAGACGCGGCTCCAGCTTTCCTAAATCCAGCGTGAAAAACGGCGCTGGCGATACGGCGGGCCCCGCCGCCTGCAACGCGGCGCTCCCTGTAAACATGCGGCCAAAAAAGCCGCGGCGATGAAATCCCTTGCGGTTCACGGGAAAAAGTGAATGACCGGTCTCAGGGGATAGATCAAAGTCGTAGAGAGGTATCTTTCACGATCGCTTGAAACACAGGCAAACCAACTCGCCCCGCGGGGGAATCGGCAACCGGCGCTGCGGTCCGCACCGCACTCACCACCGCCGCCGTCTTCGCAACCGGCAAGTCGTCGGCCGGCTGCAAACCATGCGCGCAGCCGCTCGTAATCGCGGCCGCTAAACACAACGTCGAACACAACGCATTCGCCACCGGCGCGGCAAGAAGCACCAGAAATAACACGGGGACTATTGCGCGGCGGCCCACTTCCTACACCATACAAACAAATCCATGGTGTCAACAGTTCCACTCTCGCCGCCCTCACACCTCGCGCCCCGATCCAGCCGTTCCCCCATGAAAACGCCCAGCTACGGATCGCCGCGAAACCTCGATGCGGCCTGCCGCGCCGCCAAGCCAAATCCGCTCATCCGCCCATCCGCCCGACAGCGAAGTCGAACAGCCCATTCGTAATACTACCCAACCGAATCCGGCGCGCTAGACAAAATGTATTCGATAGCTCCAAGTCTCCCGCGTTCCGAAACGACGCATTCGTTAACTCCACCTGGTCGAACCCGCTTCGAGCGCAGGTGTGCGGAACATTTGGGTTCACGGAGTTCTATGTGGCCGATCCGATGCGGTTGCGGCGCACTTATGAGCAGTCGCAGTCGCCGGAATCCTAAATCGAAGCGCAGCCGAGCCAGCGAAGCATCCCAGTAACCACCAGGTCGAATTGATCAACTCTGAGGGTACCGAGTTTGCGAACGGCCCGGACCGAGGGATGTGTTGAGACTCCCTGAACGAGAAAAGCACCGGGCTTTAGAAATGGGGCAAACGCACCAATTTCGTGGCGCGATCCGCGCAGGCTTGTCGTGTGGGGAATGACTGTCACAAGCGCACGATCACAATCCTCGAACCGTGTGCTAACGACCAGAACCGGTCTAACTTTTTCCGCCATCCCGAGGTCGAAGAGCCACACTTCGCCTCGAACGGGATCTGAGGGCATCAGCTTCGGACAGACTCTTCAGCGTCCAGAACTGCGAACAGATCATCGGCGGCACGAGCCAGTTCTTCGTCCTCCATCGGACCGGAATCGTACGGAACGGCCCGCCGCAGAACCTCGACGGTGAAAACGCGCCTCTCTTCGTCGGGAAGCGCTTCAAACGCTTCGAGAAGTTCAACCGTCTGTTTGCTCATGACATTAGGGTACCGTCGTTTGCGGTCTGGAGCAAGGCCGGGCCGCTGACGTTTTACCGGCCTTTGACGTTAGCGCGGAAGGAGACAAGCCGGCCGTGCTCAACTTCGGTAACGTAGCAGGTCTTGCCGTCAGGGCCGCCGAAGGTGATGTTTGTCGGGCTTTTGCCCAGGACATTCACTTCGCGGATCAGCTTGCCCTTAGGGGAAACGATGGCGACGGTTCCCTTGCCGTGCCTGGTGATGTAGAGGTTTCCTTTTACGTCGGCGCGCATGCCGTCCATGCCGAAATCGGGGAATTCGATGAGCAGCGTTTTGTTAGTCAGTGATTTATCATTGGCGATCCCGAAGCGCCAAACTTTGCGGGAGCCGGATTCGTTGACGTAGAGGAACTTGCCGTTGGGGCTGACTTCGATGCCGTTCGTAGTGCTCATGCCTTTTGCGACATTGGTCACTTTGGCGTCGCGGTCAATGCGCCAGACCTGACCCGTGCCCTCTTTCCAGGCCGGATCGCTGGCCCATAAAGTGCCATCGGGGCCGAGGGCAATGTCGTTTGGCTGACTGGTTGTTGGGACCTTTGCGAAGACCGAGAATTTGCGGGTGGCGGGGTCAATTTCGAGGATGTTGTGGCCTTTATAATCGGCTACGAACATGCGGCCTTCGGGGGTGAAACGAATGCCGTTGCCGAGGCTGCCTTCGGGCATGGTCACCCACAGTTCGGCCTTGCCATCGGGAGTGACGCGGCCGATGGTATCGGTGCGCTGGTAGCTGACGGCGTAGACATTTCCGGCCTTGTCGGTGGCCGGGCCTTCGACGCCGGAAGTGAAGCTGTGTTCCGGCGTGAAGGGGATGGCGACGAACAGGGCCTGCGCGAGCAGGAAGAGCATGGGGCTATTTCTTGGAGGCCGACGGGGCGATGCGCGTCGTGTGGCGTTCCACCATCTGCCAGTCTTTCCCGTTCTTCACCCAAACCAGCAACATCTTCAACGGAACGTCGCCCGTAGCGTTATGCGCTGTTACGCTTGCTCGAATCGTCGCGGCCTTGCCGTAGACGTGGATGGTCTGGTCATGCACTTCGAAGTTGCCCTTCGATTTCGCAATCGCGGCAATAGCCTGTGCCTTGGTCTCGGGCGTCGCTCCGCTGGAGTGGCTGTACTGCAAGCCATCGGCTAGGAGCTTTCCAAGGGCCGCGGCATCGCCGGCTTTGGCGGCTGCGACGAAAGAGGCATGGGCGGCGCGGACGGCGGCTTCATCGGCCGATTCGGCAAAGCCCGAGGCGGCGAGCCCGAAGGCAACGGCGGTGAGTAGTAGAGTTTTCACAGGCTTGATTATTGCACGCATTCAAAGTTAGCGGCATCGTCGGTGGAACCGGCACCTTTGTACTTGGCCGTTTTGGGATAGGCGCAGAGGGGGCGGGCACGGCCCGGTTTCGCGGCCATGATCGATTCCGGCGCAGTTCCCTTCTCCACCCATTGTTCGAGCGCCGCGGCGATGTTGGACGCCGGATCGCCCTTCGGAGCGCCGCCCTGGCCGAAGTTGTTGGGCCCCGCGCCGGCACCGCAATGCTGCATGCCCGGGACCATGAAGAGGCGGACGAATTGGCTGGTGGCCTTAGCTCCCATTTTCTTAACCACGGAGTTGTAATAGTCGATGACCGCCTGTCCGGGGATGGCGGCGGCGCACCAGCCGTGATAGAGAATCAGCTTGCCGCCGCGGGCTTGGAAGGCTTTCAAATTGGGGTCGGTGGCGCTCAGATGCACGGCCAGTTTCTGCGCGGCGGGGAGATCTTTCGCGACATTGAAAGTTTTGTAGTCCCAATCGGGATCGCTGTAGACCATGTATTTGAAGAAGTTGGTGCTGAAGGCGAAGAGGGCGCTTTTCTCGGGAGCGGGGCCGGTGATCCACGCGCCCCAGCCGCCGTTTTCGGCTTCGCCGGAGAGAGCGTAGCCGGGATAGACCAGCTTGCCTTTTGCATCGCGGAGGCCGCCGTAGAGTTCCTTCACCGCGACGATTTGCGGGGCGGTGAGGCAGGCCTTGGTCTCCTCGCCTTTGCACAACAGGACACCGGGATCGAAGGCGCATTTGGCGGGATTTTCGATGACGCCATCGGCGACGGCATCGTTCCTGTCGCAGGCCGAAAGCGCGGCGGCCTGTATCGCGGGGAGCTTATCGGCGGGAAAATACGAAGCCGGATTTTTCAAAGTTGCGTGGGCGTTTTTCGCGGCATTGGTCATCAGAAGCGTCCAGTTGTTGGCGGGGGCGCCGGCGATGATGCCGTCGTAGTCTTCGGGGTAACGCTGGGCTTCCATCAGCGCCTGGCGGCCGCCGTTGGAGCAGGAAGAGAAGTAGGACTTTTTCGGCGCGGAGCCGTAGAACGCCGTGGTCACTGCCTTGCCTTGGACGGTCATGAGATGGATGGCGCGATGGCCGAAGTCGATGATTTTTTCAGGATGATTTAGAGCCCATTTGGCGTCAACTCCGCTGGTGGCGGCGTGGCCGGTGTCTGTCGAGGCGGCGGCGAAGTTGTTGCGGACGGCCTCTACCAATCCGGCGGTGCTGATGGACCCGGCGAAGCCGCCGTTTCCGATACCGAGGAATTTGCCGTTCCAATCCGCGGCTGGCAGCCAGACGGCGAACTTGATTTCGGAATCGGAAGTTGGCGAGATGACGCCGGTGACGCGGCAGTGCGCGGGAACGTCCTTTAACGCCGGGACTAGTTTCGCTTCGGTGATTCTTGTTGACGGGAGCGTCAACTTCGCCAGTCCTTCGCAATCGGCGGCACCGGCGATGGCGGCGGCGCAAAGCCCAGTCAAAATGATTCGCAACATAGGTCCTCTTATCCGAGCACTTCGCGCAGGCGTTTTGCCAGCGCGTCCAGTTCATCATCGCGCAAGCAGACGGGGTTAATCACAAGCGTGCCCTCGGCCGCGCGGGAAGGGTCCACGTGAACCGATGGCACGCCGTTCTGCAAGCGCAGGCAGGCGGCGGCGCCATCGGCGACTTCAATCACAAGCTTCGGCACCAGTCCGTCGCGAATCGCGCCTCGGGTGCCGCCGAGTTGGGCGGCGAGCCGCTCGACGCGGGCTTTGTAGGTCGCGCGGCGCGCTTCGTCGCTTTCGGCAACGAATCGTTTCAATGCCACAAGAAGGCCGACGATGGTCTCCTTGCCGACTTTGCAAGTGCGGCCGATGCCGTGCGGGGGAATTCCAACGAGACGGTCCTTATCGATCAGCGAAGGCGGTGGCGCCCATTGATTCCACTCGATGTCCAGATCGAGATTTTGAAGGATGGCGGACATGATGAGATCGCGCCGGCCGCAGAGAATGCCGGAGCCTTGGGGGCCGCCGATGGCTTTGCCGCCGCTGTAGGCGACGAGGTCGGCCCCGGCGGCGATAAAGCGTTTCAGGTTGTCGGCGGGGGGCAACTGCGCGGCGGCGTCGACGAGCACGGGGACGTTGCGGCCATGGGCGACTCGGACAACTTCATCCAGGGCGGGCCTGGCGCTGCCGGAGGCGACGTAGACGACCGCGGCGGTGGAGGCATTGATGGCGTCGGCAATTTCCCAGCCTTCGGCATCGCGAACACCGGCGCCGGCGACGCGATCGGGCAGGCCGACCTCGACGATGCGGACGCCGGTGGCGCGAACGGCGTGGTCATAGAAATTCCGCTGGCTGCGGACCATGACGACTTCGTTCTTCATCCCCGTTGTGTCGGGCAGGCGGGCCATTCGGCCGGGGTCGAGACCGGCAATGCAGGCAGCGGTGCCGAGCAGCAATCCAGCCGCCGCGCCCGAGGTGACGATGCCGGCTTCGGCTCCGGTGACATCGGCGATGATGCGGCTGGCGCCGGCTTGGAGTTCAGCCATGTCGACGCAGTGTGTGGAGGCTTCCGCCATGGCGCGCGAGACTTCCGGGGTGAGGAAGCCGCCCGAGACGCGGGTCGAGGGGCCTTTGGCGTTGATGATTGTCCGAACCCCGAGATCGTCGTAGATTCCCATGAATGTTTATAGTAATAGAAGCAACATGAATATCCTACTCGCTGTTGATGAGAGTTCGGCGAGTCAAATCGCCATTGAGGAAGTAGCGGGGCGGCCATGGCCGGAAGCGACAACCGTCGAAGTATTGACGGTTGTAGAGACAGGCCA
>CAMDKT010000365.1 GCA_945900935.1 Candidatus Sulfopaludibacter sp. SbA3
ATTCCGACTTCTGGCTGGATTCAAGTTTCCGGCGTCGTTATCGTTTCGGTAGCTGCGCTCGCACTCTACCTCTCTGTTTCCGGCCCCGAAGAAGCGAAAAACATTCGATACCTGGGAGGCGTTCCGGAGAAAACGATCACGAGCCCGGCAGTCTCCAGGTCTTGGAAAGAGGTGGGGAGATGGTCTGGAGCCGGTCAGAAGCAGACGGAGTCCTTTGAGGTGGCAAGCGGCGAATGGCGAATTTCATATAAAACAACCACTGCGGTCTCCGGCGTCACACTTTTCCAAATCTATGTCTATGATGCCGCCACCCAGCAGTTGGTGGCCGTGGCGGCCAATCGGGCCGAGGCTGGATCAGAAACTAGCTACGTGCAAGGTCACGGTGGCGGCCGGTTTTACTTGATGATCAACACGGCGAACAACTGGAGCGTGGCCGTAGAAGACCAGCGTTAGCCGTGGCAACTCGCCGCGAAAGATTTGCTCGTGTTCAATCAGTCCAGGAGCCAAGCGGCATGGAACCAAAGCGCGAAGTCGACTTACTAAAAGGCATTCCGCCCCGAAGATGGGTGGCCCTATCGTTTGACCGCTCCCGCGTAGTCGCAACCGGCGGTTCCTACGGCGAAGTCGTCGACCGCGCCGAGGAGGCCGGCGAACATGACCCCGTGCTGGTAATGACGCCGCCTTCTGACGGTATTCCGGTTTATTTCGCCTGAGTTCCCATTGTTTGTCCCTTATCAAATCTCCGCCCTGCCGGTGGACTGCTGTTGGCGCGGCCCGGCGCTCGGCCGGACATGGGCGCCACTGGTTGAGATGTCGATCCTATACAAGGGCAGTGAGTCACGCCGAATGGACGCGATCGTCGATTCCGCCTCGCAGGTCACGATTTTCGAGGCGACCATCGGCGAGCGGCTCTGAATCAATGTCCGCGACTGTCCGGCCGATCACCTTCAAGTTGCCACGCGGAAAGACGAATCCCCGATTTACTTTCACGACGTAACTCTTCGAGTCGCGCGCAACTCCGTTCGGATTATGGCGGGATTCTGCTATGAGTTGACAGTTCCCGCGCGTTGAGCGGTTGTGACGCCCGCCCCGTCGTGCCGTTAAAATAGTAAGGTGCCAATGACCAACTCCACTACGCACCTCGATCCAATTCATCCCGGCGAAATCCTGAACGAAGAATTCATGAAACCTCTCGCCCTAACCATCAACGGGCTCGCGCGGGATCTGCATGTTCCGCCCAACCGCATTCACAGTATTGTTCACGGCGTCCGCGCCATTACCGCCAACACGGCCCTCCGCCTCGGTACCTACTTCTCAGTCATGCCCGAAACATGGTTGAACCTTCAAACGGAGTACGATCTGCGCATGGCCCGGCGAACCGCCGGCGAGGAGATCGCCGAGACCGTCCGCAAGCGCGAAACCGCCTTTTGAACGCCCAACCAACTCCCGCCTCCCGTTCTGAAAGCTAAAAACTCACCCGCAACCCAAACCGGACCATCCGCTCATCTATCCCTGCCCGCGGGGCGCTGATGTCCGGCTGAAATCCCGAATAGTCTTAGCCATTCGTATGATCTCCCGGCGGGGAATCTGCTGGTATGCATCAATTCCATCCGTCGACGGAACGATTCCGGGAAAACGCCTCAGGTCAGCAAAGCCAAGCTGCCTTATCGCCGCTGCTTTCATGCGCGCCAACGCTTCTTGCGCCGGATTGATATCTGCCGCGATGTTCTCAGCTGGTTTCAGCACAAGTGGCGGCGAGAGCTGTGGCGGCGCGAAACTCGTAGCTCCGCGACAACTGGCTCGCGGCCGGGGACGCGCACGACAAGTGGCGACTCAACGAAAATTGGCCGTCGAGATTCGGGGGAAACGCTCGATAACTGGAAGCCGTCGCGGATTATGTGGCGATGGCGCGTTTGAGGCGGACGAAACGGTCCTGCATGGGAGGGAAATCGAATTCGAGGATGCCGCCGGCGTCGGTGAGGCGTTCGACGATCTCTTCGTCGTCGATTTCGATGTCGTAGCGGGCGTTGGGCGCGAGGCCGATGATGTAGGCCTTTTGGGGCTCGGCGTTGGCGGGTTGAAATTTCATTTGTTCACGACCGAAGTAAACGATGGTCCCGCCGATTTCGACAGGGGCGGGGGAGTTGAGTCCGCGATCCTTGCGGCGGCCTTCTTCGAAGAACTGCACTTTTCGATCGGAGTAGTGGAACCAGGTGGCGTCATCTTCCCAACTGCTGCGGAGGGCGAGTTTGCCTGCGGAGGCGGCGTGCATGGAGAGGGGGAGGTGGTAGTAGCTGAGGCCGGGCTGGTAGGGGTTGGCCCAGAGGAATTCGTAGACCATGCCAAAGACGCCCCGCATGAGGAAACGGTCGTGGATGAGCCACCCCTGGACGAATTGGGTTTCCTGGGCGTTGGTGTCGAAGGCGACCATGGCGAGATCGGCGGCGCGGGCGAGGGCGGCGACGCGGAGATCGGGGTCGCCGTCGCCGTCGTAGAAGGGGACGCGGTATTCGTTTTCAGCGGCGGGGAAGGTGGCGGGGTAATAACTGAGGATGTGGTAGGCGGGGAGTTCTTTGAAGTAGCGGGGTGCGTCGTCGCGGAGATCGATTTGGATGCTGTCGCGAATGGCGTGGAGCAGTTCGAAGAGCGCGTAGCTGTCCTCGCGGGTGTAGCGATAGGCACCTCCGCGGAGGGCGGGAGCGACTTCTTTGCGCCACCATTCCTTGACGAGTTTTTCGAGTTCTTCTTTGTGGCCGATGACGACGGCGGCGAGGGCGCGGTCGCGCATGGCCGGGATGTCGCGTTTGGCCGGAGGCGCGGCGAGGAATTGGTGCAGTTTTGCCGTTAGGAGCTTCGTTTGGTCATTGGAAAGGAGGGATTGGCACCAATCGAGGACGATGGCTTGTTGGCGAAAGTCTCTGGATTGGAGGGCGAACTGGATGGCCTGTTTGCCGAAATCGGTGTTGCCGGAGACGATGTGGAAGAGGGCGTAGGCGAAGCCGGGTTCGGCCATTTGGGCTTTGCCGGCGACAAGGGTTTCAAACTGCGTCCAGCGGGCGGAAGTGCGTTCGCGCTCGCGTTTAAGAAGGCGGAGGCGGCGGGGGTTGAGAAAAAGGCGAGGGTTTTCGCCATAGACCTGGAACTCTTCTTCTTGCTGCTGCTGGCCATGGGCGGCGGCGGCGAGGGCGGACAGCGCCGCGCGGCGCGTCAACTGGGGCACCTATTTATTGTGTCATATCGACACGGTTCCGGCGCGGAGAGGGGCATTCATCAACTTTCGTTAGCAAACGACTTGATTTATTTTCAATGGTTTGGTGGAATAGAACAGTTGGCTGCCCACTTGCTGGGTACTGACGTGAATTGATGAAGTTAATCAAATAACCCAACCCTCTGGATTGAAACGCTACACGAACGAAACGGGCGGGCTGAATCAAGCGTGCTTGCGGGAGCCGGTAAAAAGTTTAGAGCCGCTCCTTCCACTCGTTGGCAGATCGGTTCAGAGGGTATTTTTTCGCAGCCAACGCGAAAATATTCCAATTCGCGATCTTTTCAACTTTGAGCAGTAACGATCTCTCCGCGGATCCATCAATGGTTCCGGTATTGTACTGGCGCATCGGGCTGGGAATGTTTGGACGCGGGCTCAGCCCGGAGTGATTGCGGCACGTTTTAGCGGACGTGTTCGCTCCAGGAAGTATCGGCGCAGGATTCGCGAGCCCCAACGGATGTTTGTTCGGCGGATGTTCGTTCGGGGCGATCCGCATCGGAAAAGGAGCACATTTCACCTTGCCAAACCCTTTTCCGATGCGGTTCCCTTAAGCAGCCGGTTCGGAGGGGACGGCTGACTTAAGCACGGTTTCCCGCACGCGCAGAATATCACACGTTTGGGGAAAATGTTTTAGAAATCGGTGGCTTC
Organism: Candidatus Sulfopaludibacter sp. SbA3; assembly: GCA_945900935.1. GTDB lineage: Bacteria > Acidobacteriota > Terriglobia > Bryobacterales > Bryobacteraceae. The sequence goes on from CAMDKT010000365.1 coordinate 3,914, forward strand.
AGTGTAGCAGATCGGTTAAGGGCGTGAGTGTGCGGGCGCTGGAGTCGGAGTGGTGTGTAGCGCGGGTGATGGACGTCGCCGGGTTGCATCTCGACGTGTTGCAAGGGGAGCGTTGCAGGATGGCGTCGACGCGAACGGGGTCGGCTCCGGCTTGATCGCCTGTTAAGACGTGGTCAATGCGGCCGAGGGGGTGGGAGCCGGGAATGATTTGCAGGCAGCCGTTTTCCGTGGTGGCGGGATCGACGGCGATGAAGATGCTGGTGAGCAGGCCGCCTTCGCGTTCGTAGGCTTCGAGTTGGGCGGGAGTGAGGGGGCCGTTCGCCATGCTCGCTGTGATGATACTGTGAATGGCTATGCAACTGGTGCGGATTGGAATGATTGGATCGGGGTTTGTGGCCGAGTTCTACATGCAGGGACTGGCGAATGTGAATGGGCATGTGGTGGCGGCGTGCTATTCGCGGGAGTTGGCGCGGGCGGAGGCGTTTGCGCGGCGATGGGGGATTGGTTCGGTCTCGGCGGATCTGGACTCGTTCCTGGAGCGGGACGATATTGACCTGTTTATTATTGCGCTGCCGAATGAGGCGCATTTGCCGGTGTCGCTGGCGCTTTCGCGGTTGAGGAGGAATCAGGTTTGCACGAAACCTTTGGGGAGGAATCGGGAGGAGGCGAGGCAGATGTGGGAAGCGGCGGCGGGGTCGGGAGCGTTGCATGGGTACGCGGAGACGGAGGTGTTCGCGCCGTGCGTGGTGAAGGCGCGGGAGACGATTGCGGCGGGCGGGATTGGGCGTGTTTTGTGGGTACGTTCGCGGGAATCGCACAGCGGACCGCACTCGGCGCATTTCTGGGATGTGGCGAAGACGGGCGGCGGGGCGATGAATGATTTGGGGTGCCATTGCATTGCGGCGGCGCGGTATTTCTTCGGGAAGGAGGATCGGATTACGCGGGTGATGGCGTGGGGGGCGCGGATGGTGCATCACGAGAAGACGGCGGGGGAGGACAATGCTTTGTTGGTACTGCAATTTGCCAGCGGGGGGATTGGGCATTGCGAGTTGTCGTGGACGACGAAGGGCGGGCTGGATTTGCGGAATGAGGTGCATGGGTCGGAGGGGTCGATTTTCACCGATGTGACGCGGGGGACGCCGCTGATTTCGTTTACGCCGCGCGGGGCGGGGTATGTGATCGAGAAGGCGGATATCGATTTTGGGTGGACGCGGCCGTTGCCGGAGGAGGCGTTTGCGTATGGGTATCAGGCGGAGATGCGGCACTTTGTGGAGTGTGTGCGGGATGGGGTTCCGGCGCGCGAGGACTATCACGACGGGTATGTGGTGAATTGCGTGCTTGACGCGGGATATGAGTCGATGCGGGAGGGGAAGTGGGTGGAGGTTTGATTGCTGTGGTGAAATGGAGTTTGCTGTGGAGAGGATGACGGATTGTACCTGGACAAGATCTCGCTGAAGAATATTCGGGGGTTTGAGAATCTGGAGTTTTCGTTGAAGCGGCCGGATGGGAGTTACGCCGGGTGGACTGTTTTTACTGGGGATAATGGGTCGGGGAAGAGTACGCTTTTGAAGGCGATTGCGGTCGGGTTCGTGGGTGCCGAGTTGAGGTTTTTCCTGGAACCGAACCTTGGACGATGGGTGCGAAGTACGGCCGCGCAGGGCTCCATCGAACTCGGCGTAGCACATGGACCCGGTGATAGCATCTTAACGGTTCGTATCTACGGGACATCGGTCGAAACTTTCGCGACCGCATTCTCTGATCGATGGTTTTGTTGCGGGTACGGTCCATTTCGACGCGTATTCGGCGCATCTCCCGAGGCGGCGCGCTTCATGACGGCACCAACGATCGAGCGATTCGTGACGCTGTTTCAGGAAGCGGCGTCGTTAGGGGAAGTTGATCAATGGCTGCGTTCGCTCAGCCACAAAGCGCTAGAGGGAAAGAAAGAAGACGCGTCGGTACTGAAACAACTCTTGGAAATCCTCGGCGACGAGTTGATGCCCAATGGCGTTAAAATCGACCGCGTGGATTCCGATGGCTTGTGGCTTCTCGACCGGAACGGCGTGCAATTGGCCTGGAGCGATATGAGCGACGGGTACCGCTCCGCGTTGGCTCTCCTTGTAGACATTGTGCGGCACTTGATCAACGCATTTGGCGTGAAGGGACTCACGAAGCGCGACGAAAACGGGCGGTTGTACATCACGCCGAGCGGCGTTGTTTTGATCGACGAGATCGATGCGCACCTACACCCGGAATGGCAGCGGGAAATCGGGTTCTGGCTGAAACGCCACTTCCCGAATATTCAGTTTCTGGTGACCACGCATAGTCCGATCATTTGTCAGGCGGCCGACCCGAATGGACTCTTCGTTCTGCCG
>CAMDKT010000366.1 GCA_945900935.1 Candidatus Sulfopaludibacter sp. SbA3
ACGGTGGTGAATCTGATCGGGGCCACGAAGACCAGGAGCGGACTCAAAGTGAAGGCAGTCCTAGACACCAATGAATACGAAACGGGCGTCAAAGTAACAGATTTGCAAATGGAAGAACTCAGCATCCGGTGGCATAAGACACACCCGGACTGGAATTACACGCTCAAACCTCGATCTTAGATTGTCTGTTAGGCTGCTTCGTACATATTCTTGTTCCGGCTACCCTAAGTATCCCACAGACCAGTTTCTTTCCCGATCTTCCAGAGAGTCGCCAGCCCGTCGCTGGTCGAGTCATGCTGGAAGCCCTTCGTCTGGCCAATCGCCAGAATCTTCTTTCGCTTCGGAGCCTGCGGAGGTTGAGCGGAGACGATAGCGCCCAGTAGCAGCGCTGCGAGGAAAATCGAACTCTGGCGCATAACAGCCGTAGTGTATCAAGGAATTTGGCGTTACCGAGCCACGACCGTCAGGGAGTGGTCCTCGCCGTCAGAGCACTACTCTCAGCCCTTCACCACGCGCCGCAGCGTGTATAGTTCCGCGCTCACCTGCCCGTGCTCCAACTTGCGCCACTCATCACTCACGTGAATTACTCTTCCCGTAATGTGGTTCGAACGCTCCGAAGCCAGAAACAAGGCCAGTTGAATCTGCTTATCCGGCGGCTGCCCGCCCGTCATCCGCACCTGCTTGGCGTCTTCAATTTCCTTCCACCCTGCCTTTTCGCCCGCCGCCAATATCTCGTCGGTCATCGCTGTGTTCGCCCCGCCCGGGGACATGCAGTTGGCCTGCACATTGTGCTCGGAAATCTCCACCGCCAGCGTCTCGATCAGTCGCACCAGCGCCGCCTTGCTCGCCGCGTACGCTGAAAAATTGGGGCGCGGCGTCAATGAACCGCCGCCGCTCAGCGCAATGATTTTCCCCGACCGCCTATTGATCATCTCCGGCAACACCGCCCGCGCCGCCAGCATCACTCCATGCAGATTCGTCTCCACCGTGTCCCACCAGGCTTTCGGAGGCACTTCCATCAACGGGCCGATCGGTCCCTGAATTCCAGCCGCGCAGATCAGCACATCTATCTGCCCCCAATGCACTTTCATCCGGTCTACCGCGGCGGCGATCTGCTCGGCTTCCCGCACGTCGGCGCGCAACCGCATTGCCACTCCCCCCGCCTGCTCAATCTCCAGTTGCGCCAAGTCCAATTCGCCCCGGCTCCTCGCTAATAACCCTACCTTCGCGCCCCTCGACGCCATGCTCAAAGCTAAACGTTTCCCAATCCCCCGGCCCGCTCCGGTGATCAGAATATTTTTCCCAGCAAGAACCTGCGTTTCAATCATTCAAATATTTGGACGCCAGCGTAGCAATCGGCAACCGCATTCGATACCCTTCCTGCCTATTCTATCGGGTTTCCCGGGCCGCCGTCCGCTTTCCCTTCACAACATACATCGCCTCATCCGCCCGCCGGAAAAGCGCGCTCGCTGTTTCTCCACAACAATACTCCACCACTCCCGAACTCGCTTGCAGCGCAATCGAGATCGGTTTCCCGTTCCAGTCCAGTTGATACCGCCTTGCCAGTTGCATCGAGATCTGTTGGCTCCGCCGCAACGCGTTATTCATCGCGCAATCGAAGATTATGAAAAACTCGTCGCCCCCCCATCGCGCCACCACATCGCCCGGCCGCACCTGTTCCTTCAGCACGCCGGCGAACACTCGCAGCGCCTGATCGCCGCACTCGTGTCCAAACCGGTCGTTGATGCTTTTGAAGTCGTCTAGATCGAACAACAGCACACAGAACGGCGTCATCCGCTGTATTCGCATTTCCATCTGCCGCTCTAACTCCCGCCGGTTCGCCAGTCCCGTCAACGGATCGGTCGACGCCGCATCCTCCGCCTCGGCCAGTTTTGTCCGGAAATGGGCCAGCTCCGACTCCATTGCCCGCACGGACGCTTCGCTCTCTCGCACGATTTTCGCGACGCTCAGCCGCACTTGCACCGCCTCTTTCGTCAATTGCCGCCGCAACTCCTCCAGGCTCTCCGTCCCCGCCATTCGCCCTAACGACTCCGAGACTCCAGCCATACTCTCCCTGTAGGTGTTCGTTCGTAGACGCGTCGCGCCAACCGCCTCGGCCATCACGCCCAGAATCGACTTGACCGATTCCAATTCCTCCCGTTGAATCCGCCTCGATTCCAACGCGTAATTCTGCAGTATCCGCGCCACCATCCGAGGCGTCGAGTCGAGCACATCCTCCGGCGCCTCTTCCCGTATGCAGGCACACACCTGCAGCCAATCCTCCTGCGCCTTCCGCGCCGCTTCCGGAAATAGCGGGAACACATGCTCCTCCACTGCCCGCAGAGATCCACGACCCAGCTCTAAGCACTTCCCCGAAAACCGCCGCGCCTGCTCAAGAGTTCTCGCCTTTAAAACAGAATCGGTTATCGCATCCTTAAGGGAAATCATCCCTCTCCTTCCTTCCTCGCTCTTATCGGCACCGCTCACTTTTCCGTGAGTTCTTTCGAGGGCTTGCCTTCTTACCGCTATACTTGTAACAGAAAGACTTCGTCTTTTCAGTTAGAACGAAAACGCCCAGGAGGCCAATGAGTAAAGAGGATTGTATTGAAGTTACCGGAACTGTGGTCGAAAAGTTCCCTAGCGGTTTGTTTAGTGTCCAGTTGGATCAGGAACGCCTTGTTCTCGCCCATCTCGCCGGTAAACTTCGCCGAAATCGTATCCGCGTATTGGCCGGTGACCGCGTCACCATGGAAATGTCGCCTTATGATTTGACCAAGGGCCGCATAACTTATCGCCACAAATAGTCCTGGCAGCCGCGCCGTAACCACTTGCCGATTCGAACTCTCTTCCTCTTTGGAACGCGCCCGGAAGCCATTAAACTCTGCCCGGTCCTGCGTCATCTTAAGTCCACGCCGGACCTCTTCGATGTCAAGGTCTGTGTCACCGCCCAGCACCGCCAGATGCTCGATCAGGTCCTGGCCGCTTTCCATGTCACCCCGGATGTCGATCTGGATCTCATGCTCCCAGGCCAGTCGCTTTTCCAGTCCTCCTCCCGAATCCTGGCCGCCCTCGAACCCGTCTTCGCCAACCTCAAACCCGAACTCGCCATCGTTCAGGGCGACACCACCACCACCCTCTGCGGCGCACTTGCCGCCTTCTACGCCCGCGTTCCCATCGGCCACGTCGAAGCCGGCCTCCGAACCTGGGACATGGCCCAGCCCTTCCCCGAAGAGATGAATCGCGTCCTCACCGGCCGCCTCGCCGATATCCATTTCGCCGCCACTCCCTGGGCTGCCGCCAACCTCCACCGCGAAGGCGTTCCCCCCGAACGAACCCACGTTACCGGCAACTCCGGCATTGATGCCGTCCTCTACGTTCGCGATGGTCTCGCCAACGGGACCCTTTCCAGCGGCGTTGACTGGTCCTTCCTCAACCCCGCCAAACGCCTTATCCTCGTCACCGCCCACCGCCGTGAGAGTTTCGGCGCTGGTTTTGAGCGTATCTGCCTCGCCCTCAACCGCCTCGCCTCTCGCGACGACGTCGAAATTGTCTACCCCGTTCACCCCAACCCAAACGTCCAGGACCCCGTCAACCGCCTCCTCGCCAACCGGCCCAACATCCATCTCATCCCACCCCTCGATTACATCCCCTTCGTCGACCTCAGGCGCCGCGCCTACCTGCTCATCACCGATTCCGGCGGCGTCCAGGAAGAAGGACCCTCCCTCGGCAAGCCCATCCTCGTCCTTCGCGAGAAAACCGAGCGCCCCGAAGCCGTCGAAGCCGGTACCGTCAAACTCGTCGGAACCGACGAAAACCGGATTGTCAGCGAGGCCGAAATTTTGCTCGATGACCCCGATTTACACGCCCGCATGGGACGCGTTCACAACCCTTACGGAGACGGCCACGCCAGCACCCGTATTTCCGCCGCAATCCGTTCATTCTTAAGGAAATAGAGTTTCCGTATTTTTTCGTTGCAACACCCGTTCCTAAGCGTCCCCAAGCCGGATTTCCTTGCCAATTTCATAAAATGGAGTCGTGAAGCCACTTTCTTTCACCTCTCGCAACCGCCGGAAGGCTTCGTCCTTGACCGGCGAGGCCGCCACGCGCATGGCGGCCCAGCTCGCCGAACGGATCATCGGCCAGCCCGATTCCCTGGAAGCTATCGTTCCTTTCGTCCAGATGTACCAGGCCAATTTGGCCCCCGAAGGCCGGCCCGCCGGCGTGTTTCTCCTTCTCGGGCCCACCGGCACCGGCAAAACCCGTACCGTCGAAGCCCTCGCCGAGGTCCTCCACGGCTCCGCAAAAAACGTCCTCCGCATCGATTGCGGCGAATACCAGATGGAGCATGAGGTCGCCAAACTCATCGGCGCCCCCCCAGGCTACCTCGGTCACCGCGAGACCCAGCCCGTCCTCACGCAAATGAAGCTCAATCAGGTGATGAGCGATCGCGCCAACATCGCCATCGTCCTCTTCGACGAAATCGAAAAGGCCGCCCCGTCACTCACCCGCCTCCTGCTCGGTGTGCTCGACAAAGGCACTCTCCGCCTCGGAGACAACACTACGGTGCAGTTCGAGCGCACCCTCATTTTCCTCACGTCGAACCTCGGCGCGCGTGAAATGGCCCGCGAACTCCATCCCAACTTCGGCTTCGAAGCCGTCGCCGGCGCCACCACCGCCGACGATGACCACGCCCGCTTGGAAGAGGTCGCCATCGCCGCCGTCAAACGCAAATTCGCGCCCGAATTCATTAACCGCATCGACCTCATGCTCACCTACCGTCCCCTCAACGCCGAGGCGATGGAGAAAATTCTGGAAATCCAGCTCCAGGCCATGGCCGATCACATTTCGCGCCGCCTCGGCGACCGCCGCTTTTTCCTGCAGATCCCACGCCGCGCCCGGCGCTTTCTGCTCGAAAACGGCACCAGCATCGAATATGGCGCCCGTGAACTCAAGCGGACCATCCATCGCCATCTGATGCACCCGCTCGCCGCCCTCCTGGCCGACGACGGCGTCCCGCCCGGGGCCGTCGTCCGCTGCGATCTCCACTCCAGCGGCAAACGACTCGATATCTTCGCGCTGGAGGAAGCCGCCTGAGTCGCGCTACTGGATCTCCAACGGCAGCGTCACCGTCGTGCCATTCACCGTCGCCGCGACGCTATATTTACCCGCCGGCAATAACGTTGCCGGCTCCCGGTAGAGCGGAATCCGCACCCAGCCATTGGCCTCCGTCTCAAAAACCGCCACCCCTGATGGATCCAATAATGCCAGTTTCCCCGCCCCGCCGCGCACCGAAGCCTCCATGCAAGGCTTGTACGCAGTAGGCAGATCGGCGCCAAAACACGCCACAAAGTAGCACGGAATCGCGCAATTACGCGCACTTTTGACGCTAAAATTCACCGTTTGCGTCTCTAAACTCAGCTCCACCCGTGGATAATTCGGCACAAACCGCGCCCCGCCGATCACCGCCTCCAGTAGCGTATACCCTACCCCAAAACCGCCCGAGGAACCGGCGATCACGTCGGTCTGGTAATACGTCGGCCCCACTCCGCGCGCCAACCGGCCAGATTCCCGGCCAAGCCCCACAATCGGCCCTCTCCAATTCAACTCTTCCGAAAAGGATCCCGCCAGCGTGATTGCGTTCGGCGACCGCCCCACGACCACCCAGGCACCATCGGAAAGGCCCGACGGGTCGACCAACAAAACCGCTCGCCCATCCGCCGCCAAACGAAAAATCCGCCCATCCTCTTCGGCCCGCAAGCGCGCCGGCCCCGCCGGTCCGGGGTCCAAAACCGACCATTCCACGCCGTCGATCTGTTCCTTCCGCGCTACCCGCCAAACCGAATGCGCCCCCGTCACGGTACGGTCATTCCGCCGAAAATGCCACTCATTGCCCAAATCCAGCGGCCACCAACTGCCAGCGTCACACCGCAGCGCCGCGCGAACGGAAGCCAGCGTCTGACCCCCGGCGTTCCGCAACGAAAATACCATCCCCTCAGATACCCATACCCCGGTCCGCGACGAACCCGCCGCCGCTTCCGGCCCGCTCATCGCCGACTCCCCGGCAAACAACGTCACCGGCGCAGGGCCCCCGCTGTCCCAAATCACTGTCACCGCGCCACGCCCGTCCTGGCAAGCCGTAATCACCGCCGGTTCCAGGCGTATCGATGGCTGCGCCGCCAATACCCCAGCCACAACGAACAACAGAATTTTCATAACCACTCCCTTACAGCATGTTGGACGCGGTAAGCGGTTTTTGATGAATCTCCATACAGCCCCGCCCGGTC
>CAMDKT010000367.1 GCA_945900935.1 Candidatus Sulfopaludibacter sp. SbA3
CGAACGCACGAATATGACCTTCAACTTCGAAGGCTTTAATGTTTTCAATACGCCGACCGATACGGCGCGACGGAATCAGTTGTACCGGGTTGCCGGCGGTGTGTTTACTCCGGTCGCCAATTACGGGGAAGGCACGGCGAGCGCGGGGTTCCCGGATGGGACAAGCGTGCGGCGGCTGCAGTTGAGTCTGCGGTTTATTTTCTGATTGACCGTTAGCTAACGGCGCCCGGGTTATGCCTCGGCGCTCTCCGGAAGTGACCCGCTTGCGCTTAGTTAGGAGTTGCCCACCTCACGCACCTTTGTCCGCAAGCCATAGGTGGGCAAGGCGCTATCACGGCGGGTCAGTTCCGGAAAGTGCCGAAGGGGTTATGTCCCCAGCGACACGGGCCCATCCTGGTGTGACAAGGCGGCCACAATCAGTTCTTTGCGTGACTCGGCGACCTCCTCGGCGGTCTCAGTTGCCACGGAGAAGAAGCATAGCGCGATAAGGAACGCGACGGCCAACACCGCATGATAGGCCCAATAACTGTCCGTGGCCCAACGCGCCAGATGGGCTAGCGCGACCGGGATGGTGAGAAGCGGGTAAGCGAAGAGCAGGAGGAACTGCGTCTTGCTGGTGTTATTGCGCCAGGCCTGCGCGGCGTCAATGGGGCGGGGCATATAGACGCTGGTCAAATTGCCGGCGCCCATTACGCACACCAGGAACACGGCGGCGGCGGCGAGCGCGTCAACGATTTGAGGCGCGCCGACGCCTACGGGCAACACGGCCGCGATGGTGCTGAGCAGCGCCACCGCCAACAGCATATACAATATGGCCACCAGATTCTTCGCGCGCAGTACGGCCCCGAAGCGAACGGGCGTCACGAACCACTGCTGGGCGCTGGCGCGTTCAAACCCGAACACGTTCCAATAAAGCACTTCACCAAGCACCAACATGCCGTAGAGCGTGGCCATGGTGACGTAGTTTTGCGCGACGCACCCATCCTTACTACGCATGGCCTGGGGCAGCCAGAGGACGGCGCCGAAGGTACTCGCCATGAGGAAAATAAGGCGGAAACGCCGGGCGCGGGAAAGACTGCGAATGTCTTTTTCAACGAGCGCGGCAACGGATCGAGGAGCACGAGCGAAGGCCAGCGGGACACACGGTCAAACCAATTCTCCTCCGTGCTCACAGCCTTCCGGCCGGCACCGCCGGAACCCTCATCCAACAGCAAAGACCGGGCGAATTGCAGGCGCGGGAATACGAACGCAATAGCGGTGGAGGCGGCCAGACTGGCGACGGCCAAACCGGACAGCTTGCCCAATGCGAGATCCGCCGCCGCGGACCAGGGCAAAAGCTGGAAGACGCCGGCGAAGCGCCGCAGGAAACTGAACTGGGGCGCGAGGCCATCCTGCAATCCGGCGGCGAAAAACTGCGGTGCCAGGATAAGCCCGAGGAAGACGACCATCATCAGCTCGCGCACGCCTTTTTTCTTGAACAGGCGATCGAGCAGCGACTTGATACCGGTGGCCAGCAGCAGATTCAACGTCATGAAAAGCAGGATGGGCAGGGGACTCCAAAACGGGACATCCGGGTTGAGGAGGAGCCCGGCGATCAGGCCGCCGGAGACGAGGATCATCTCGATTGCCGTGGTCACGCGGAGTACGGTTTCAAGAAGGAACAACTGGCTATCGGGGATGGGATAGACCAGCAACTTTCGCATGTCGAGGAACGCGCCTTGGGAGGCGAGAATGATAGGGAAAAGTTGCCAGAAAAAGAAGATGAGGAAGAGGGCGCCGGGCAACGCGCGTTCAACGATGTTCATGGGAACGCGACCGCTGACCAGAAGTCCCGCGCCGGCGGCGCCCAGCAGCCAGACGCCGTACCAGAGCAGTCCTATCAGCCATTTGAAGGCGAGACCGCCTTTGTTGGCGCGGAGGAAGAAGTTGCGGGAAGTTCCGGGACTGGGCCCAGACGATCGCCCGCAGCGGCGCGAACGATTCCACTAGAGCCACTCCAGCCGGTTCCTCGCGGTGGCGTACTCCGTTAATCCTAAATGCGGCAGTTGGGACGGTCGAATCATCGCGGCGAGCCCGATTTCATTGCGCTTCGCAACTGCACCGCGGCTCACCCAGCGGGTGATGGATGGAAATCCGCCGCAGCCGCGCAAACATTGCGGCTGACGGGGCGTCGCATGGTTGAACTGCCGCTTTTAGGTTCATGCGCCCGGCGAATGAATAGATCCAAACCACTTCCATCCCGCCGCAGCCCCGCCTGGCAAACAGATTCCACGCGGCCTGAAAACAGGCCGCCGCCAAGACCAGAAGCAGGGCCTTCGTTGGCATCCCTCTCTATTCGCCGACAATAGGAAGTATGAGCAGCGACGACCGGTTCCACGATCCCCATGTCACCCTCTCCAAGATCTACACGCGCACTGGCGATGAAGGGAGCACGGCGCTTGTCGGCGGCCAACGTGTCCGGAAGGACGCGACGAGGCTTGAGGCCTATGGAACAGTTGACGAGCTCAACTCGGCCATTGGCCTGGCGATTACATCGATCCCGGAGGGCTCACCACCGCTGCGGCTATTGGCGGTCCGGCTGAGGCGGGTGCAGCATGAGCTCTTCAACCTGGGCTCGCTGCTGGCTACCGAAACCGCCGACATACGCCCGGGCCAGCCAGTGATCACAGCGGAGGACGTCTCGCGGCTGGAACAGGAAATGGACGAAGCGAACAACACCCTGGAGCCGTTGCGGAGCTTCGTTCTTCCCGGCGGCTGCCGGCTGAATGCGGAACTGCATCTTTGCCGGACCGTTTGCCGGCGGGCGGAGCGGCGCGCTGTATCGCTTGCGGCCGCGGAGCCTACGCCGCCAGAGGCAGTACAATACCTCAATCGGCTGAGCGACGCGCTGTTCGTTTGGAGCCGAATGGCTAGTCGGCTACTGGGACAGGCGGAGACGCTTTGGGATCCAAATCATCGGTAAGTCGATGGGGGCTCGGCGAGCGCGGGCGGGCCGGCCACGGCGCTTTCCGCCAGCCCTAGCTATAGTGGAGAACAATGGGTCACGATCTTGTCGTCCTCTACGAACATCCGGAATGGCAGAAGCCGCTGTTCGCCGCATTGGAGCGGCGCGGCGTTCATTACGGCAAATTCGATCTGAAGCGCGCCGCCTTCAATCCGGATCACGCTCCGGAAGCGCCACTGTATTTCAATCAGGCCAGCCCGTCGGCTTATGTACGGGGCAACACGCGCGCTGTGCCCTTCGCGCTCTCGTTCATGCGGGCGTTGGAACTTGGCGGCGCGCGAGTGCTGAATGGCGCTGAGCCGTTCGCGCTCGAACTCAGCAAATCCGCCCAGGCCGCGCTCAAACACAAACTGGGCATCCCCCATCCGCGAACGCTGGCATTTAACGATATTGACGCCGCGCTGGAGCAATGGGGCGATCAATGGCCGGCTCTGATAAAGCCCGAGCAGGGCGGCAGCGGGGCGCGGATGTACTTGCTGAACGACGCCGATGAAGCTCGCCGGCTGCTCCGCGATCAACCCGAAATCTGGCTGCCGGACAACCTGCTGCTGCTTCAGGAATACTTCCCGGTTGACGCAGCGAAAGGCATCGTTCGAATGGAGTTTCTGGGCGGCGAACTGCTGTACGCGATGCGCGTTGTCTCGCATGGCGCGTTCAACCTCTGCCCGTCGGAAACCTGCAATCCGGAAGGGGGCGGCGGCGAGTGCGAAATACCGGAAAGCAAGCCCGTGAAGCCGGTGGAGTTTTATCCGTACAGGCAAGTCCCGGCGTTGGCTGTGACGCAAGGGAAGAAGATCGCGGCGGCGGGTAAGCTCGACGTTGGCGGGATTGAATACCTGGAAGCCTTGGACGGGCGCCTTATCTTTTACGATGTCAACGCGAACTCTAATCTTCGGACGCCGATCGCGCAGGCTTATGGCGGCTTCGACCCTTTTGAACGGGTAGTGGATTTTCTTGTGGGCTAAAGCGATTTCAAATACTCGACCAGCGCCCAGCGTTCTTCGACGCTTAGTTTTGTTCCGATGACGCCGTTTCCGCGCGGCTTGTCGGCAAATTCATGGCCTCGATTGCTGTTTCCGGCTACTGAAGTGTCGTAGGCAAACGCTCCGGGTGCCTCCGTGTACTCAAATCCAACGTGCACCGGATCGTAACGCTTGCTGCCCGTCCAGAACTTTGCCGGCCGCTCTTCGTGGGGCGATAAGAGCAAGTACAAACTCGGCACGGATCCGTTGTGAATGAAGGGCGCGACGGCCCAGATTCCGTTTAACGGCCGGGCCTTGTAGACCAAATGATCCCGAACCGCTTCCGCGCCGGGTTTCCGGTAGCCGGCCCACGCAAGCCGGGTCGCCTCCGGAACTTTGTTTTCCTCAAAATACCGTTTCGCAATCGCCTGCGTTACGAAGTCCAGCCCTTGGGCGGCGGTCAGGCGACCCTGCTTCAAGGGCCCGCTGTCGGCGGTGCGGTTCCGGAAGTCCAAGGCCGCGCGGGGATCCGTTCCGATGTGCTGCATGTTGATATTGGTGACCTTCAGGAACGCCATTCCGGCCGAGGAACGTTCCCAAAAGCGCGGATCATTTGCCTCTCTGTCGGCGGCCAATTCTGTCACCGGCGGCAAATGGCATCGCTGGCACCGCTGCCTGTAGAGCGCCGCGCCCTGTTTGACTTTCGCGGCGTCCAACACGGGGAAGGCCGCGGGCCATTTGGGTGAGTTGAGTCCTTGAAACGGAGCCGGTCCGGCGATGAGGGTCTCCAACTGATTCAATGCGGCTAAGTCCACCGAATTGTCTAAATCCTCCGGGTTCAGCATGGCGCGAACGCCGAGCGCCTCGCCGATATTTCGCACCAGCGGATCGGCAATCGACGAATTGTACTGGACCCAGTCCAGCCACGGAGCGTCCCAAATTTGGGGAAACCGTACGGAAGCGTTCGAAGCCTGGAAATTTTCAAACAGGCCCAAATCCACGGCGAACACCTGATTTCCGATACGCGTCAACGCGTCGGTGCGTCCAAAGCCGGACAGGTTGGTGTAGATGTTGTGCTCCTGCGCGTAGTCGCGTTCCTTGAACCCGACGGTCAAAAAGGCGTCCACGTTTTTCTTCAGCTCCGCCTTCTGCGCATCCGTCGCGCCCTCGCCCAGCACGCGTTTCTCGAAGCGGGCATAGCGCCACGGCAGCTTCTGCGTCAGCCCCAAAGCTAACCCGACGGCCTTTTGAAACGCCCCCAAATCGACCATCGCGGGCCCGCCTTCAATTCGAATCGCGCTGTCTTCGAAGAACAACTCGCCCGTATGGCAGGCCGCGCAGGTGAACCCGACAACGGGATAGGTCTCCTTCGAAATGGGATCGTGAAAATTGTCGTGACGGGCAAATCCGACTGGCAGTTTGTCCGGGCTTTCATCCGAGGGAATGAATCCGAAGCGGGCTAAATAGGCCGGATCGGCGAGATCGCCGCACGAGGTGAAGCAAGGCTGCTCGAGCGCTTTGAACCAGGCGTACCGCGTCAGGCGGGTACCTTGCGCCATGTGGTGGAAGGCCGCGCGCTGCGCCGGGGACCAGTTCTGCTCCAGCAGCACGGTCTTCGCCGGGCGTTGAAAGTCGGGAATATCGACGTGGTATTGGGCCAACTTTGGCCACGCCGCGAGGCCAAGAACCGTTACAACCGCCGCGATGACTGCTAGGGTTTTTACCATGTGCGATTATTCTAGCGGTTTTCGCCGTTGCAACTTGTCATCGCCAGTTTCGGGCTGCCGCGAGATTCGGTTTCTGGACTAAAAGCAATCACATTGTATATAGTCCATAGAGGTTCACTTTTAGGAGAAATGAATACTATGGCAGACACACCCGTTACCGGCGCGGAGTTCAAGCAGCAATTGCGCGAAGGCCAGCCCAAATTCGGATTGTTCATCAATTCCCACAGCCCCACGGTAGTGGAGCAACTCGCCCACACGGGCTACGACTGGATGCTTGTCGATACGCAGCACGGCCCGATGAATAACGAAAAGTTATCGGCGATGCTTTGCGGCGTCAGCAGCGGCGGCGCCAAATCGCTGGTCCGCGTTGGCGGTTATGACGACCGGATCGGCATCCAGCAGTCGCTTGACCTGGGCTCCGATGGCATTTTGGTCCCGTACATCAACACGGCCGAAGAGGCTCGGGCGGCGGTGAGTTGCTGCCTGTATCCAACTGCCGGGACGCGCTCGGTCTACTTTCCCCAACGCAGTATGAACAAGGCCGGCTTGCTGGGTTATGCCGGAAACTGGAACAAGAACGCGATTGTC
>CAMDKT010000368.1 GCA_945900935.1 Candidatus Sulfopaludibacter sp. SbA3
GGTAAAGGAGTACGATCCCAAGGACGCGCATTTCGCCTTTCATGGCGTCCACGCGCAGAACTATCACATCTTTACGCCCGCCGATGGCAAGGACTGGACGATGGTCTGGGTCTGCCAGCCGTGGATAAAAAATTTGCCATACGCCAACGCCGCCTATAACTACAACTTCAAACCGGGCGAGAGCGGAAAGTTAATCCTCGAGTTCTATATCACGCCCTTTGACTACGCCGCCTACGAAGGCCCGGAGCGATCCGTCGAAAGTAAGTTGTGGGAAAACAAAATGATTGGCATGTCATGGTCCGTACTGGATTATGACGACGAAAAAGGCACGAAATATCGCGGTTTCTGGAACCTTTCGCACAAGACTTCGATGTACGGGAACGCCTCTGACTTAGTCGCGTTTCGCCTAATGCCGATGGAAGCTTCGCTGCGAAAATCGGTTGAGGCGGACTGGTCCTTCCAGATTGTCGATATGGACCGCCGGTTGGTTGCATTTCAAGATTCGACTTATGGACCCGTAACCAGTTGGCGTTGGGAATTCGGCGACGGCAAGACATCCGCGGATCGTCACCCGCAGCACGCTTATGAGAAGCCCGGGGAGTACGTGGTTACGCTGTCGGTCGATGGACCGAAAGGAAAGGATAGGAGGACCAAAGTATGGGACGTCGTGTTGCGGTAGCCTTGCTCACCGGAGTCGCGCTGATGGGTCAGTTGAAGCGAGGCGAGCCAGAAACTGTGGGAATGGACAAGGAACGTCTGGCGAGCGCTTCGGCACTGCTGGCCGCCGAGGTTAAGGCTGGCCGCGTCGCCGCCGCGTCGATCATTGTCGTCAGAAACGGCGTCGTCGTTCTGCACGAAGGGTTCGGCGCAAAGCCTGACGCGGTCTATCTGCTGGCCTCCATTTCGAAGCCCGTAAACGCCGTGGCGTTGATGGTGCTGGTTGAACGCGGCCTGGTTTCGCTCGACGATCCGGCCTCGCGCTATCTGCCCGAATTACAGGGCGAGGACCGCGCGCGCATTCGCGTTCGCGACCTGTTGACGCATACTTCCGGCCTTCCCGACATGCTTCCTCAAAACATCGAGTTGCGCCGCGTCCATGCGCCGTTAAGCGAGTTCGTGAAAGCAACATTCACCACGCCGCTGCTCTATAAACCGCGCACGGATTTCAGCTACCAGAGTATGGGGACGCTGCTCGCTGGCGAGATCGTCGAGCGCGTCTCCAAACAACGCCTGCGCGACTTTCACAAGCGGGAAATTTTCGACGTGTTGGGCATGAAGGACTCCTCGCTCGGCATGGGCGGCAGGCGCATCGCCGATACCGTCTTGTGCCAGACCGGCACCGGGCCGGACGTGGACAGGTTCGGCGCCAATTCCGCGTATTGGCGGGACATGGGGCATCCGTGGGGCGGGATGCATTCGACGGTGACGGATCTGGCCGTGCTCCTGCAAACTTTCCTGAATGGGGGGCAGTTGAATGGAAAGCGCCTGCTCAGCCCCGCAACCGTGGCCCGTATGACCAGCGACCAGAACTCTTCCATAAAGAAACCATGGGGCCTTGGCTGGGGACTCGCCACCAGCCCTGTCTGGGTCTACTGCGGGGACCTTGTCTCGCCGCAAACCTTCGGACACTCCGGCGCTACCGGTACCGTCGCCTGGGCCGATCCGGTCACTCAGACCGTCACCGTAATCCTTACCACCCGGGCTTCCGCCGAGGACGATGGCCGCCTCCTGCGAACCGTTTCCAATGCGGTGGCGGCGGCCGTCGTGAAGTAGCGATTACTCTTCGAAGGGAAACTTACGGATCATCGCCAGGCAGGCCGAAAGCGCAGTCAAGCGATTGTTGCCCCAACCTATGGGGAATACAGGCGCGGTCTTCTGGTAGAGCGGCTGGTCAGCGCGAGCGACAAATTTCATCGCGGGTTCCGGCGGCGTTTCGTATTCATAGAGCGCGATCCGAATCTCTTTATCGCCGCTGGCGGCTTTCTTGATTACCGAGAAATACTCGAGCTTCGCGAGTAGCTCTGCGGGATCCTGTTGCGCGAATGACCAATCAGACAATCTATGTTCTCCAGCTTCCTATAGTATCCGGTCAGGCCCGCGTTATTTCCACAATCGTGCGCGCGCCCATTCCGTCCGGCAGTTCGTAACGGCTCACAACCCGCATTTCCATCTGGCGTTTCCGGGCTTCCGGCATCGCTTCGGCGATTTCCTGCTCGGCGTCCGGGCCTTTATACAGCAGCACGCGCGCGCCCATTTTCAGCGCCGGGGCGAAGACCAGAAGGGTTTTGTGTAGGGGAGCGATTGCGCGGCCCGTAACGATTTCGGCCGGGTTGCGGTGGATCCATTCTTCCACGCGGCTGGGGAACACCCGCACATTGGGCAGGGCCAATTCAGCCACCGCGGACTCGACAAAACGGGCCTTCTTCTGCGTTGCGTCGAGGAGGGAGAATTGCGTTTCCGGCAATACCAGCGACAGCGGCACTCCAGGAAAACCTGCGCCGGTGCCGGCGTCGATAACGTGGCTCGCGCCCTCGAACAGCCGCCAGGGAAGCACGGAATCGAGGACGTGTTTAATGGCGGCCTCCCGAGGGTTCAGGATTCGCGTCAGGTTCATCACCTGATTCATTTCCACGATCAGTTCCAAATGGCGCGCCGCTTTGGCGATCACATTTTCGCGATGGGGAAGGTCTTGGGGGAGAAGCTCGGCAAGCTCGGTGGCAAAGGACACTTCTCTATATTGGCACTGTCGGCCAACTCCAAACCGCGCGATCACGGATTCGCGATGGCCAGGTTCCGAGAGCGCCGCGCCGAGGCCGACGCTCCCTATTGGCGTTCGCGCCCAATGAAAAAACGTCTGCGGGCAACTCCAAACCCCGCGTTCGCGCGTTCACGCTGTCCACGTTCCGGGGACGACGCGCCGAGGCCGACGCTCCCTATTGGCGTTCGCGCCCAATGAAAAAACGTCTGCGGCCAACTCCAAACCCCGCGATCGCGCGTTCACGCTGTCCACGTTCCGGGGACGCCGCGTCGCGGTCGGCGATCCCTATTGGCGCTCGCGCCCGTTTCAAGTAAGCTCATTGAGATGGGCAGGCGTTGGCTGGTATTGCTGTTGGTCGCGGTTCCGGGACTGGCGCAGCCAGTGGCGGGGTTAATTGGAAAGTTTGGCGATGGCGATTCGAGCGTCGTCTTTGTCTCGCGGTCGCCCAATTTCTATTTGGAGGCCGGCGAGTCGATTCACCCTTCGCTCGGCTCGGCTTTCTCGGGGCGATGGGAAGGTTCGCTGCAAATTCTGGCCGCCGGTGCGTATGCGTTCAATCGTCCTGTCGCCATCGATGGCGAAACGGGAACGAAGCATACACTCACCGGGGGCATGCACTCGCTGGCGATTCCATTCGCGCGAACGGCCGGCTCGCTGGCCCAATTGCGGCTGGAATGGCGAGCCGCGGGATTCGACTGGGAGCCTGTGCCGCGCTCGGCGTTCTTCCATGAACGGGCCGCGGAGCCTTCAGCGTTGGCCGATGATGGCCGCCGCCTGGTGGCCGGAGCCCGCTGCGCGAGTTGCCATTCCGCGCCTGATCTCGAAAGGCCGGTGCCGCCGTTAGATGGCATCGGTTCGCGGACCAGCAAGAACTGGCTGTTTGCCTTCCTGCGGCGGCACACCGTGGTGACGCAGTCGCCCCAGCAGTCCGCCGATCTGGCGGCGCACTTGGCCGCGTTGAAAGCCGCCGGAGCCTTCAAAGCGCGCAAAGCGAACGAGGTTTCCATCGGCAAAGGCGGCGAACTGTTTGGGACTATGGGTTGCGTGTTCTGCCACCCTTCGGGTTCGCTGGGGGCGATGGGATCGAAGTACTCGCTCGCCGCGATGACGGCGCAGTTGTTGGAAACGCACCGGCCATCCATGCTGCTTGATGAGGAGGATGCGACGGCGATTGCGGCGTATTTGACTCGGTCAACCGACGCCGCATTCGAAGGCCAGGCGCCGGCGGGCGACGCTGCAAACGGCGCGGCGTTATTGGCTTCGTTGCATTGCGCGGGCTGCCATCAGCCAGGCCCGCCGAAGCGCCCGCTGCGCAATGTGGATTGTAGCGTCGTGCAATCGCGCTGGACCGGGGCGCAGCAGGAAAGCGTTCGCGCCTTCCTGCGCACGCCGCAGGCAGTGTCCGTCGCGCCGGTGTTCACCGCCAGTCAGGAGTTGGAGCGGCATCAATGCACGGCGTGCCATAAGCCGGGCACGGACGCGCCGGAGTTGGACGGCGTTGGCGAGAAGCTGAAGACCAGTTGGATTGGCCAGGTGCTTTGGGGAAAAAAGAGAATCCGGCAGGGACGGGAACTGCGCATGCCGCACTACACGGAGGCCGAAATGCGGCCCCTCGCCATTGCGCTGGCCACGCGGGAAGGGCTGGCTCCCGGCGATGGGGCGATGCCGCCAGCCTTCACGCCGGTCGTCCGCGAAACGGGTTCGGGGCTGCTGGGGACGAACATAAAAAAACAGGGTATGGCCTGCATCGGGTGTCATGATTGGGGCGCGAACAAAGCATTGGGCGAAGAGGGTCCGCAATTGCAAAACGCGGCCGAGCGGCTGCGGTTCGACTGGTATGAACGCTGGATGCGCAATCCGGCTCGGATTCTATCCGGGACATCCATGCCGAATTACTTCGGCGGAATGGCGGCGGAGCGGGCCGGCCCGCGCATTCACTCGCTCTGGGCCGCAATGGAATTGGGCGCGAAGGCACCAGTTCCCGACGGGTTCCGTGTGAGTGATTTGGAGGTCTCAAGCGAGGCGAAGCCCATTGTCGGGAAGGAGGCCGTGATCGTGCGTTGGGACATGCCGGAAGCCACTCCGGCGGCGATCGCTGTCGGTCTGCCGGGAGGCCTGTCGTACTGCTTCGATGCGGGACAAAGCAAGCTCCTCTACGCGTGGCGAGGCGGGTTTGTGGACATGACCGGGACGCTACTGCGCAAAACGGACGCGAAGAAATTAACGCCAACCGCCGCTCTCATCGGCAGTATTTTCTGGCGCGCAGACAAGGAGGCGGGCCTCCGCAAGTTCAAGGGCTACAGGCTGGTGAACGGCGTGCCGGAGTTCCGCTACTTTGTCGATGGCGTCGAGGTTCGGGAGATGTTGACGCCGGAGGGCGCGGGGATCCGGCGGCGCAGAGTCTTTGACCCCGCCGGGCGCAATACCGTGGTGGAGGAACTGTTGCAATGAGGCCGATTTTGCTAGCGTTTTTCGCGGTTTTGGCTTGGGGGCAAGTTCCGCTAGAAAGCTATCGCGTGGAGAATGTGCCGCTGCCGCGCGACATCGCGCCCGAAGTCGCGGGCGTGACTTTCGGAATCGATGGGAAACTGGCGGTCACGTTCCGGCGCGGTTATCTGTATCTTCTCGACACCAAAACCGGGCGCTGGCAGAAGTTTGCCGAAGGCTTGCAGTCGCCGCTGGGGATCATCGCCGGAGACAAGCCGGGTGAGTATTTTGTGGCGCATCTGCCGGAACTGACTCGTATCGTCGACACCGACGGAGACGGCAAGGCGGACCTGTATGAGACGGTTGCCGATGGCTGGGGTATCTCCGGGAACTACCATGAATTCCTTTATGGCCCGGTGCGGGACAAGGTCGGCAATTTCTATCTCTCCCTGGGACTCTCCTCCAATGGCGGGGAGCCCCGGATGCCCGTCCGTGGAGAGTTTACGGCGAAGGGGCGGCAGGCCAAGGAGCAGAAGGAAGGGTTAGTGGGAAAGGTCGGTCATTACTCGCCGACGAATTACCGGGGCTGTTCATTGAAAATCACTCCGCAAGGCGCGGTTGAGTTACTTTCCTGCGGATTCCGGCAGCCGAACGGATTGGGTTTTAACGCTGCCGGCGACTTATTCGCAACCGATAATCAGGGCGATTGGGTGGGGACATCGCCGCTGCACCATGTTACTCCGGGCGCGTTTCACGGACACCCGGCTTCGCTGAACTGGGCGCCGTGGTTCGGCGGGAAGGACCCTGTCGAGACGCCGGTCGCCGAACTGGAAAAGCTCCGCAAGCTGCCGGCCATCCAGTTTCCGCAGAACGATATGGGCGGCTCGGTGACCCAGCCGCTTCTGGACACGACGGCCGGGGCGTTCGGTCCGTACGCCGGGCAAATGCTGGTGGCGGAATGGACGTATCCGCGCATTTTACGGGCGGATTTGGAGAAAGTGGGCGGGGAGTATCAGGGCGCGGCGTTTATCTTTTTCGAGGGGAATGGTCTGCGCGCCGGGAATAACCGAATCGCGCTTTCCCCGGACGGCA
>CAMDKT010000369.1 GCA_945900935.1 Candidatus Sulfopaludibacter sp. SbA3
CGCCGGCCTTCCGGGGAGAGACGAACTCGGTCAATTAACGACGGATCTGAAACTAGCCGAAGCCGACGTTGCCAACGTCGAAGCCGCCGCCCGCATTGACGCCGCCAAGCGCGCCGAGGCCACCGCTCTCGCCGCCGATCCCCGCATCACCAACTCCGAAGGCGCCAGTTGCGAAACCTATTCCGGCTGCCGCGTTTTCGCGAATAGCCGCGGTTTCATCGGCAGTTACTCCAGCACCACCGCTTCCCTTAGCGCCACGCCGGTGGCCCGGCAGGGCGAGGTAATGGAGCGAGACTACTGGCATTCCGTTTCGCGCTCCTGGGCCGGCCTCGAATCGCCCGAAGAGGTTGGGCAGAAGGCGGCTCACCGCGCGCTGCGCCGCCTCGGCGCCCGTAAGATCGAGACGTGCAGAGCCACGGTTGTCCTTGAACCGCGCATCGCGAAATCCATCCTCGGCCACATTTTCGAAGCGGTTAGCGGCGAATCTATTTACCGCAAATCGTCTTTTCTGCTCGACAAACTCGATCAGCAAGTCGCCGCCGAATCGGTGACCGTCGTTGACGATGCCACCATCCCCGGCTATTTCGGCACGTCGCCATTTGACGACGAAGGCGTCCCATCGCGCCGCACCGTAGTCATCGAAAACGGGGTGCTGAAGAGCTATCTATTCAACACCTACGCCGCGCGCAAACTCGGTGCCAGGACCACAGGCAATGGCGCTCGCGGCCTCACCGGCGCCGCCGGCATCGGCCATGGCACACTGTACCTCGAAGCCGGCCGGCAATCCCCGGAGGAGATTTTCGCCGCCATCGGCACAGGCCTCTACATCACCGAACTCATCGGATTCGGCGTCAACACCGTCACAGGCGATTACTCCCGCGGTGCCGCCGGTCTCTGGATTGAAGACGGCCGGCTCAGCTATCCGGTGGCGGAGATCACCGTTGCGGGCAACCTCTCGGACATGCTAAAAAACATCATCCACATCGGCAACGATCTCGAATTTCGCGGCTCCTCCTGCGCTCCCACCATCGCCATCGGCAACATGACCATCAGCGGAAAATGATCACTGCCGCTTCCAAAAAGTCGAAAGAATTCCCGACCGGAATCGTCGTCGCGCTCGCCGTCATCCTCCTGGCCGGCGGCGGCGGTGCCTGGTATCTAAACCAGCCGCGGCCCAGCACCAACCAAGCGCCTATTCTCACACCGGAAGCCAAGGCGTATGTGAAACATTTGAAGCTTAGCGTCGTTGAACTGAAAGCCACCGACAGCGCCATGGCGAAATCGCTCATTGAAATCACTGGAAATATCACCAATAATGGGGATCGTAGGCTCAAGCTCATTGAATTGAATTGCGTGTTCTACGACCCCTACGGCCAGGTCGTCCTGCGCGAGCGCGTCCCGATCGTCCGCCCCCGAACAGGTGGCCTCGCTCCAGCCCAAACCAAGCCCTTCCGAATGCCTTTCGACAACATGGCCGCCAGTTGGAACCAGGCCATGCCCCAACTCATCATCGCCCAAATACAGTTCGAATAATGGCTACCGTGCTGCTCGTCGAAGACGATCCCGATCAACTTGAGCTCCGCCGGCTCATTCTCGAAGCCGCCGGACACACCGTCCTTCCGGCCAAGTCACCGATTCAGGCCCTGGCCCATAAAACCACCGCGCAGGTAGCTGTTCTCGACCTGAGAATCCCCAAACTCGAAGACGGTATTGCTCTCATCCAGGAACTCAAGGAGCGCGCCCCCGCCATGAAACTCATCGTCCTCAGCGGCTGGACCAAAGACCTGAAAATCAAGGTCGACAAAGTTCTTGAAAAACCAGTCAAAACCAAGACGCTGCTGCAACACATCGCCCGTCTGGCGCTGATGATCTTCTGCGCCCACGCCAGCGAGACCATTGCGCACTTGGAACTTTCCGCCCCAGGCACGGATTGGGAAATCAAAGGCAAGGAGTCCGTCCTGGCCAACATCGAAGTCGACGGAAAGGTTCAGCAGCAGTTGAGGCTCTACGCCGGCGAGCGCCGTCACCGCTATAGCGTCTTCCTGGGCGACCTCGCTTCCGGCCCGCACAAAGTCGCCGTGAAGGCCGCCGGTGTTGTCGAACACAGCATCACCACCGAGCCCGCCGCCCCCTGGGCCGCCTTCGCCCCGGTGTTATTCGAACGCCAAAACGCCATCGGAAAGTTTACCGACATCCCGGTCCTCACGTACGTCGAAGAACTGACGGAAGCCAATCAAAAAATCCTCCAATACACCGTTATCTTCTCCAACGAAGACGGCGGCACTTCCACGCGTTCCCTGATGGCCCGTTGGGGGCGCACCACGGACATCGAATACGTCTACCGCGCGTATTTGAAACCAAACGGAACGCTCGACAAGGCGATCATCCAAACCCGAGGCCACAAGGACGTTGCATTTGAAGGCCCGTTCTTCGGCACCCATCCCATGCTGATGCCCGTCACCGATAACAACATGGTCGCCGGGGAAGGCCCTAGCGCGGTCCGGTATCAGCCCGCCCCCGTTCTCGCCGATCTCTCAAAGGCTTCCCGCGAATCCGTCATGGATGCGAACCCCATTACATGGCTCGTCATGACTTCCGAGTTAGTCCGCGAAAACAAGCTCCGCCCCTACGGCGTCGAGCGCGGCGAAGATATCTCCGATCCCCGTAACTATCTCTACATCGAGGCCAAAGTCGCCCCCGGGAAAGCCGCCGTCGCCTTCGTCGTCTTGCACAAAAACGGCCAGTATTACTATTCCCACAAAGGCCGCGCCAAAGACGCTATTGAACGTCCCGGCTATGTCCGCTCCACCATCGAACTTCCGCCGAATACAAAACAAGCAGACTTGCAATCAATCAACGCCCTTTGCGTGTATCTTCCGAAGTCCCCCTCCGACACGAGTTGCGGCCCCACCGAGTTCAAGTCCCTCTTCTTCCTGACACCGGACAAACTCCCCGGCCAAACATTCCAGCTCCCAATAGGAAATAATTAGCAGCATGTCCTGGCGCATCGCTATCGGCGTATTTCTGCTGCTTCTCCAAGCTGGCGCCATCGTCCGCGCCCGCTTCGTCGATGACCGCTACTTCTGCTGGGCGCCCTTCGACCAGCAAACGAAGTACGAGATCGGCGTGGCGATTGGCGACGAAAAGCTCGCGTCTTCGCAAATTCAAAAACGCTATCGCCGTCCCGCTGCAGGCGTCGATAATCGCTCGGTTCACAATCTGTTCGACATCATCATCCGGGCTGAACAGAAGTTCGACAAATGGGACCGCGGCCGCGTCGTCGTCCGCTACAGCGTGAACGGCCGCGAACAGCGCGAATGGCGGTATCCGCAATGATCGCCAATCCGCTTAAGCTCTCGGAGCTCAGCCTCCCGCCGCAAGTCGTCCTGCTCTGCCGCCTGCTTGCGCTAACACTCCTCCTCACCAACCACCAATCGCAAATCCAAACACCCTTCCTCCCCTTCCTCGACATCTTCGACTCGCTTCCCCCCGCCATCTTTCAATACACCCTCAAGATCGCCCTTGTCATCGGCGCTCTCGGCTTACTTTTCACCCGTAAAACCCGCACCTTCGCGACACTTACAGGGATAACAATCCTCCTCGCCGTCCTCAGCTCCCGCGCCTACTACGGCAACAACAAAACCTTCGCCGGCCTATTGCTCCTTCTCTCCGCTCTCTCCAGCCAAACCGGGCCGCCGCGTCTGATTCAATGGCAACTCGCCCTCGTCTATTTCGGTGCCGGCCTCAACAAAATCCTCGACCCCGACTGGCAGTCGGGCCAGTTCTTCCACCACTGGGCCACCGACCGTCTGGGAAACCCCGTTTATATCTGGCTCAGCGCTCAACTCCCACCGCTCGTCGCCGGAAAGCTATTCTGCTGGACAACCATCGCCGCCGAGCTCGCCATCGCTGTTCTGACTCTCATCCCTCGCTTCCACCCCGCTGTTATCTGGAGCAGCGGCCTCTTCCAATCCAGCCTCCTCCTCTTCACCGGCGACCCGTTCAACCTGTTCTTCTACAGCATGCAGGCATCGCTCTTCGCCTTCGCGCGCTGGCCCAAAAAACAGATCACCGTCATCTGGGATGGCAGTTGCGGCTTCTGCCGCGTCACCAAAGAACTCCTGCAAAAACTCGACTTCGATCCGCTGTTTCATTGGCGTCCGCTCCAATCCGGCATCGGCGATCAGTACGGGCTGACAAAGGAGCAGCTTAGACAAGCCCTTTACGCCGCCGGTCCCGGCTGGCTCCTCCGCGGCTATTCCGCCATCCGTCGCATGGTCATCCATTTACCGCTTTTCGCGATGACAATCACAGCGGCCATCGCCCTCTCCCCCGGCCCGCAAACACGCCGCGCTATTGTCGCCCTCGTCATCCTGTATCTGCTTCCAATATCCAACCCCATCGGCAATCTGATTTACGGATGGATCGCCCGACACCGCCACGAACTTCTGCCCGGTGAAACCTGCGAGCTCCCGGAAAAGCCATAGTATGTAGGGGGAGCCCACTTACATGCGCTACTTCTCTTTCCTCGCCATCGCAGTGTCTCTTCCCGCCCTTGCCCAAGTCGGCAACCTCCAGCTCAACACCTCTGTCCTGAACTTCTCCGCCATCTCCGGCAGCAGCCTTCCGCAATCGCAAATCTTCGGCGTCTCCTCCACTGGCGCCGAGCCTATTACGCCGTCCAACATCACCGTCAACTTCCCAGGCCTTGCCCCCGGCGTCTACAACGGCACTGTCAGCATCGCCGGCGGCGCAATCGGCGGTTTCAGTGTCTCGCCCCGCTCCCTCAACTTTCTCTATCAAACCGGTACTTCCAACCCCGCCGCCCAGTCCAACGCGTCCTGGCTCCGCCTCATTTCGGTAAACAACAGCATTCCCGCCCAAACCGTCACAGGCGCCAGCAATAGTAACCTGACTGTTTATGTTGATTCGTCCGGCCTCTCCCCAGGCTTCTACAGCGCCAACATTACCGTCGGCGGCACCTCCCTGCTCGCAGTCAGCCCCAGGGAACCTGCTTGCTAAATCTTAACCAGCATAATGACTCAATCAGCGGCCAACTCCCCGCAAGCGAATTCCCAGCTCGAGTTCACATCTACTTTTGTGATAACTGTAACCGGGACATTACCGCGCACCTCCATCCCGACAGGGCGCATGTCGTGCAAACCATTGGACCGACCCGCTACTCGTCTACGCCGGCTCCGCCCCGAACCTGGTCTCCGGGGTGATGCATGTCAATGTGCGTCTCAACACCGACGTGCCGCGCGGCTCTGCCATCGCGCTGGAACTGCGCGTCGGCCCCGCGCCGAGCCAGACGGGGCTGACGGTGGCGATTCAATAATCGAACTGGTGTAGTAGTCGGCGGACAGTTATTGCGTTCTAGAATCTTTCAATGGCCCCCGTCAAACCTCGCTCAAAAAAACAGCGTCTGATCGAATTACGTGCTCTTCTCGGAGAACTAAGCGAAAGCCAGTTTATGTGGGCGGAGCGGATAATCGGTCAGTTTAGACTGAAGCCTGATTTCTACCGGGATCCGAATTCTGATCTCATCTTGCCCTGCGTCCTGGAGGCGTTCGGGGATGTTTTGCAGATCCATCATTGCTACTCCGCGGAAGCTCTATCCAAGGATCGATTTGAGTATGCACTTGAGCGGGTACTGATTGAGCGGGTACTGAACGGCTGTGGGATTCCGGCTCAGCGTGCACGAAGAGGAAATCCCGGTTACGATCTAAGAATTTGGGATACTCAGGTCAGCCTGAAGACACAGGCCGACAAAAGTATTCAGCGCGAATTTCTTCACATCTCCAAATTCATGGAGCTTGGGAAAGGCAAGTGGGCCACTGAAGAGGATGTGGCTGGATTGCGCGAGCGATTTTTTCGGCACATGGATTCCTATGAACGCATCCTGCAACTCCGGCGCCTGACGGCTACGGAATCGTTTCAAGAGTATGAGCTTGTTGAAATCCCGAAATCGTTACTTTTGAGGGCTGCTACAGGGCATATCGAGATGAAGCACGACAGCCGCCAAGACCCAAAACCTGCAATCTGCAACGTAATCGACAACGAGACAGGCGGACGCCTCTTTCAACTCTATTTTGATGCAGGGTCGGAACGAAAATTGCAGATCAAACACCTCGCCAAACACAATTGTATTGTCCACGCCCAATGGGGTATCAAGCCAGTTCCGATTACCACATCGGTAGCCTAGGATTCACTGCGGCAATTCGGCTGCGAGCAATCTCCGCGTACTCCGGCTTCAATTCAATTCCTAAGCACCT
>CAMDKT010000370.1 GCA_945900935.1 Candidatus Sulfopaludibacter sp. SbA3
AGGGCGCTTTCACCGGTGCCAATATGACCAAACCGGGCAAATTTGAATTGGCCGACACAGGGACCGTTTTCCTGGACGAAATCGGCGACGTGCCGATGGCGATTCAAGTGAAACTTTTGCGAATTCTGCAAGAGCGTGAGTTCGAGCGCCTGGGCAGCAACAAGACGCGCCACATTGATGTCCGCGTGGTGGCGGCGACCAACGTAGATTTGCGCCGCGCGCTGGAAGAAGGCACATTTCGCGAGGATCTCTACTACCGGCTGACCGTACTGCCGATCAACATTCCGTCCCTGCGCGAGCGGCGCGACGATATTCCCTATCTGGCCGATCACTTCATCCGCAAACACGCCGCGGAGTTGGGCGCGGCGGAGTTGGAAATGAGTGTGGACGCGACAGATAAGCTGATGGCCTACCACTGGCCGGGAAACGTGCGCGAACTGGAGAACGTGATCGAGCGTTCGCTGGTGCTGGCGAATGGCGGGCGTTTGGAAGCGGCCGACATTCGGCTGGACATGGCGCCGCGGTCGCGTGTCGCCGCTGGCGGAGGCGACACGCTGTTCCTGCCTGATGGGATGACGCTCGATCAGTACGGGGAGACGATCATCCGGGAAGCAATGCGGCGGGCGCAAGGCAACAAAAGCCAGGCGGCGCGGCTGCTGGGCTTGACGCGAAACGCTCTCCGCTACCGGTTGGGCCAGATGGGCATGGAAACCGGCGGCGACAGCGACAGTCTTTGACGCCAAATCCGGCAGTTGGGACGGTCGAAGGCGCATGGCAACCCCGCCGCGGCTCACCCAAGCGGTGATGGATGGAAATCCAGAGCGCCCGCGCAAACGGAGCCGGCCGCGGCGGTTGCCACAACCGTGTTCGGCATGGCAGAGCGCCCGCGACCGGCCTTTACGCTAGCGCGACCAAGTCACCTTTACATCCGGCTTCCGCGGCGAGGCGGCCGAAAGCAATAGCGGCCCCAAGGCCCTTGCCGCCTCGGACCCATACACCGAAGCGAGTTTCCCATGGAACGCGTCGGCCATGCCGGCGAGCATGACACTCAGATTTTTCATCGTCTCCGCCGGATTTTGCGGTGTGGCGAGGTGATGCTTTAACAGGCACGTCAGCCGGTCTATGAAAATCGCCTCGGTGCGCAACAGGGAACTGAATACCGCCGCCCCCACGGGCTGGGAAATGGCGCGGCGCATCTCATCGGCGGTGACCGTGAAATGGGTCTGCGCCAAGCGCGCTTCCAGTGCGGCGAGGGTGCGCGGATTCCACACCATCGCCTGCAGCAGCCTGGGATCGGCCCAGTCCCAATACACGGCTCCGGCGCGATTGATTTCCACGCCTTTGCTGGTGACTAGCGCCGCTGTGCTGACGGGCAGCGAGGCCCAGACCAACAAAGGCGCGGCCGTCTGCCGGTCCAGCGCATCCATGTCCACGGCCGCCGGCAGCAACGTGCGCCAGGCAGTCTGCATGCGGCGGGAGACGTCAGCCGCGTCCTGCGGCTCCAGCCAGTGCGCGATAGATTCCGGCGGCAGCGTGATCTCCAACCGGCAAGCCGTGGCATTTTTTTCAGCGAGCCCGGCATTATACAGGTTCAGTAGCGGCTGCAGCGCGGTTGGACGGTTGGTCCGGAAATCGAGCAGAAAACGGGCGTTTAAGCTGGCTGGATCATGTACCGTCACGCCGGGGCCGAGGTGGGCGGCGAAGGCTCCTTCAATCGACAACATGCTGGAGGCGTGCCGCGTGCGGCGCTCGCTCTCCGCCTTCGCAAAGCCGCGAACGATGCGCCCTGTCTCGTCATCAAGCGCTTCCATGGCGGTGTGCAGACGCTCTCTGCTGGACACGAATCCGGATGCGAACGGCAACCGCCAGGAAAAAGTCTGACGGCTCGTGAGATCCTCCCGCAACGCGCACCGGCGGAGCGTGATCCCCTCGATGTGGCCGGCAAAAAGGGGCGTCAGATCGCCGTCGAGCGTCTGGCGGAATACGGCCTGCAACTGTGGATTGGCGGCAAAGTCGAAATCGGCGTCGAGGATTGCTTCGGTCGACTTGTTCTTGTCGAAAACGGCTGCAAGCGAGACCTCCGCCTTTTTCTCCATGGCGCGGACGGCGGCGAATTCCAGCCGCGCGGTAAGTTGATCGGCCTGCGCGAGCGTGTTGTCAACGGCGGCGTCAATGACGGTTTTCAGTTTGGACAGCAGCGGATCGGCCGGGTCGCGCCATTGTTCGGCCTGCGTTTCGGCGGGCAGTTTGAGCCAGTTCCCGAGGAAAGCGCGCACCTTTTGCTTCGGCGCGGGAAGTTTGCCCAACATGCCGTGGACACCCTGGCTGAGCTGATGCAAAAGCTGTGTCCGATGCTGTCCGAGAATGGCGGCAAGCGCGTTTTGGGTGGCTTGATCGAGACCCGCCGAAGCCATGGCCTTAACGGAGATCGATCTCGCCGAAGAGCGCGCGGCGCAAAGCTTGACACGGAGTACAGGGGCCGCGGAGGGGCGTTGGATGGACCACCAGCAGTCGCTGTAGGCCTGCCACTCGGCGCTGGCTTGCATACCGAGATCGAGATCGAGCCCGATGTCTCCCGTGATAGCCGTTTTCAGCGGCGCGGAGAGGCTGGTCCAGAGCGCCGACACTTCGGCGGCGGCGGTGGCGCGGACGCTCACGCGACGTTCCATCAGTACCGTCATCCCCGGAGTCCAGTCATCAACGGCCTCGAAGCGGGAAGCGAATTTTTCCGTCATCGCGGCGGCGGCGATAGGGAAGATGGCCCAGGCGTTTTGCATGCCGGTGGGCAGTTCTTTGTCGACGAGGGCCCAGAAATGATGGGGCTCCTCGGAGTTCAATTGCAGGGCAACAGGAAGGGCGAGGCTTCCGGCGATTTTGGCCAGCGGGCCAGTGGTGGATGCGGCGAAGCGATAAGACATGTGTCACTCTCGCCTTGAGGGTCGCAGGCGTTTGTCCACTAACCGCGCGAACTGTTTTTCTAATATATTGAAAACAAATCAAATATAAATTTCGATCCCGTGGCACCGGAGGATCTCGAGTGAGCGTAACATTGCCCCTTGGCGAAGCGTTTCACGCCCGCTTGGAGCTGTGGGTTCATGGGGCTTGGGCGTGAGTTTGCACTGGCCCTGGGCTGAGACAAACAATTAAGACACTTTACGCCGTTCGCTGAAAATTACCCGACCGGCAATTCGACTTTAGCGCTAGGGGCGGCTGATCAGCGTTTCCTACGCTTTGGCGGCGAGGTTCCCCCGGCGTTGCCCTTTGTTTTTGGTTTCGTTACACCCTGCTCTTCGGAATCATTCTCGTCTTCGTCGTTCTTGCCCGTCAAGAACAGTTTCGCTAAGAGAACGGCTCCTCCCACTCCAAAACCAAGTGCGCCACCCGTGTGCCCAATGTACAGCGAGTATGCGGCTCCTGCCATCGAAAATACTGCAAGAGTGAACGCACAAGCCATTCCCCACCTCCGAATGGAGGCTTCCAGCATCTGATCTCTATCTAGATAATCGGCCGCGCGCTTCTCGATGGCATATTTATGATCTTGGGCGCGTTCGGCCATCGAGATAATACGGCTAGCAGCTCCATGGCAAATTGCCTCATATCCAGCGAGTGTTTCTGGACTGGGAATCGGGCCTTTAAATTCTGTTCGATGAACTTCCGTGCGTTGGGAGATAATGCTCATACCGCCCGCGCCACTGGATGTCGGGGTGCTAATAGGGTAATGTGATCTGTTCTTCGACGCGCCCGGCTCGATCAATTGTGGGAGTTCCGGCGTTGGGCCCTTTTCCGTACTCATTAGCTGCCCCTTCGATCTGCTTGCCGACTTCCAGCCACACTTCATAGATGTGATGGCTGGAGTCTAATTCTATCGAGCGATTTAGATCCTGGGCGATCTCGCCTGCGATTCTCCGATGCTCGCGCGGAGGACGCAAGTTGAATGCAGCTTCAAAACCATCCCAAAAAAAACGAGACTTCAAACGACGAAGTGCGGTTTTCACGCTCACCATCATACACCTCCTTTCGTAAATTTACACTGGATCCTTTAGGCACTGAATCGTCATTTACTAGACGACCTCGGTGGCCCATTCGTTTCCAGAGGGTCTACCAGGGGACATCTAACACCAAGCCATGCGGCTCCCTCTACTCGAGCCTCGGCTAGCATTGCATTTCCAACCTCCGCTCATATTTTACCAAACCGCCTCTAGCCCGCCTCACTCAAACCGTGCCAAAGGTTGGGTGGCGCGGGAGTTATTGCCGGGCGAGGACCGCGTGGATATAGCGCATTCTTCAGGACCCGCGCTGGCGGAGTAAGCGCAGGGATTGAGGCAATCACGGCATGGGGACAATGCGCGCAAGCGGGGGAATGTCGCGGCGTATGGAGAGGCGCCCGGCGGAGTTCGCGCGCGACTACAGGCGGCAAGCGGCTAGGGACCAGACGGAGTTTCGAGCTGGGCTTGTTTAGCGGCGGCTTCGCGGGCGGCTAGGATTTGCTTCCACTCGTTGGCGATGGCGAAGGGGTCGGTTGTCCCGTATCGCTCGGCACCGGCGGTGTAGGCTTCCTGGAATTTGTCGAGCGTGGAGAGGCCGGAAACTTTGAGCTTCAGGACGTCTTTGCAGATGGACTTGAGCTGCGGGAGGTCGGCGACATCGTCGGTTTCGATGAAGTGCGAATCCGTGCGTTTGCCCATTTTGCAGAGGATGTTCTTGAGGTCTTCGGCGAGATAAGCGCTTTCAAAGACGAGTTTCAAGATGGCCTCGGATTGATGGCAGCTCTCGCTCATTTGCAGAATTTCGGTCTCGACGTGCTGGAACTGGCGGGAAAGCATCTTGCCGTAGTTGATGACGAGATTCACTTCCTTAACGCCGCGGCGGAGGAGGTCGCGGCCTTCGTATAGCTTTGTACCGGTGTTGGAGGAGCCGTGGGGGAAGCCGGCGACGCTGGCGAGGGCGACGTGCGAGTTGCCGAGAATGCGGGCGGCCATGTCGACATCGCTGGGACGGACGACGACGGCACCGAGGCCGTAAACAAGGGCCTTGCGGCAGGCGGCGTCGACTTCCTCCTCGTTCAGATTGGGGCGAGTGAGGGCGAGTTCGAGGCGTCCGGCCACGTCTGCATAAGTAACTAGCGGGGCGCGTTCTTCTGGTTGAATGTTGCTAATCGGATCCACAATGTTCCCCATTCTTTCAGGCGCGTGCGGCCTTTGGGCGTGCCGGCGAACCAGTCTTCGTGATGGAAGTTGGCGAAGTTGCCTTGGCCTCGCTCCTTCTCGTCGATGTCGCCGAGGGCGATGTTGAGGCCCATGGCGCGATCACCCATTTTGGTGTTGTAGAAAACGCCGGGGCTGACTTCGAGGCAGGGATCGAAGCTGATGGCCCACTCGATGACGTAGCCCTTGCCACCGGGTTTCGGTTTGGCGGCGCAGTCCATGGCGTGGCTGGTGATCCAGCGTTGGTAGTTGTTCCAGGCGGCAAGTTCCTTGCGGGGCTCGCCTTCAAGAAGGCCGCCCTTGCCGATGCCGCCGAGGCGGGACTTCGTTAAATTGCAGACCATTTGCCAACTTTGGCCATTGCCGGCGGCGTTCTGCTCGGGCGTCGTATAGGTATTTGTGGCGTTGATGAGAATTTCCATCTCGTCGCCGAACCAGGGGAAGCCTTCGCGAGTGAGATCGTGCGTCTTGGGATTTTCGACGGGGACCCAGCGGGGGATGTCGATTCCGTAAAGGACGTCGTCGGTAACGTCGAAGGCGAAATAGAGGCGTTTGCCGTCGTGTTTGACGTAGCCTTTGAGGGCGAGGTCCTTGTCATCGGTGACGGGGGAGAAGGTGGAGATCCAGACGCCTTTGACGCCGCTGAAAGATGTGGCGTCGGCGTACTCGCCGTTCGCAATTACGCCGTCGAGCTTCGGAGTTTTGCCTCGAAAGGCTTCGAGGGAGCGCGGGAAGTCACCGGCGAAGAGTGTGCCCGCGAAGAGGAGAATGGCACAGCGCATCATTTTTTCTTGGTGACGCGGGCCGGTGCGCGGGCAGGGCTGTTGAGCGCGGCGAGTTCGGTTCTGGCTTTGGCGGCGTTATCGTGATTGGGGAATTTCTTGACCAGCGAAGTGAACTCCTGGCGGGCTTCGGCCTTGAAGCCGGACTTGACAAGGGCGCGCCCTTTTTGGAGCATGGCGTCGGAGGTTTTGGGATTGTCGGGGTATTTTTCGAGGAGGGTATCAAAGGCGAGGAGCGCTCCATCGAGATCGCGGCGAAGGTACTTGATTTCGCCGATGTAGTATT
>CAMDKT010000371.1 GCA_945900935.1 Candidatus Sulfopaludibacter sp. SbA3
CATAAAACATTCCGTGAAAAGTCTGTTTTAGCCTAACTTGCCTTCGGTTATTTGTCCAGCTTCTTTTGCTTAGCCTAACTTCCGTTCGTGCATTTGCTCAGCGTCACCCCTCTCCTTGACGCCCTCCCGAAATTGGATAAAGTCGAGCTATGGCCTGCGCTGGAATGTGGAAACCGATATAGGCAGCTTGAAGGGAACGCTTCGCCTGGATCAATTGACCTGCAAAACGCCCGAGATGGTGGACAAGGAAATCCAGATCGCCATGCTGAGCTACAATCTGGTGCGCGCGGTCATCTATCAGGCCGCTCAGCAAGCAGGGGCTGCCCCGCGAAGCAACGCATACTCAAATTCTATGGAGCCAAAATCGCCGCTGCGACAACCGTAGAGGAAACCGAGAGACTTATCGCGTTGATGAATCACTGCATCGGGCAGGCTAAACTGTATCCGCGCAAGAAAAAGCGTCCGGCCTCTCCGAGAGAAATTTGGCACAGCGCGAAGCCATTCCCCAGGCGCAAGGCGCAGTCATGACGAAAAGTATGTGGCATTAGGCGTTACCACCCCCGCGCCTACACCCGCGCCAGATCAATCCCGATCTTCTTCATCTCCTCGGCATAATACCGCCGCTGCAGAAGCTCGAACTCCTCGCTGCCCTCCAGAATCTCGCGCTTCTGCGACCGGACTTTATCCCGAGCCGCCTTGTCGATCTTATCCTCTGCCAGCAGCAGGTCCATAAACGTCTTCACGATATTCAGCCGAATATCGTTCTCCGGCCGTTTCAGCCGGAAATCCCGGCCCTTTCGCATCGCCCCCAGGATCTTGTGCGAAATGTCCGTTACCTTATCCCGCGACAGCTTCATCCCGTCGCCCGTGTCCCGGCCCGACGCCCGGATGATCTTCCGCTCCGCGATCAACTGGTTCTTTACCTTCCGGAACATGTCCTGAAAGCTCACCTGTTCCCGCCGCATGTACTCGTTGTACTGCGCCAGTATCTCGCGCACTTCGTCGTTCAGTTGGTCCTCCACCGACAGTTCGTCCAGGACCACCTGTTTCACCACGTCCTTCGCCGAAACCGGATCCGTGATCTCAACCAGGCCCGCCGAAACACCCGTCACAATCCGGCCGGCAAGGTAGGCGACAATTTCCTTCTGAAGCAGCATTCGATTCTGAGTCTATCGGCCTTACAAAGGAAGTGTCAATTCCTGAGGGCCATTTGCTATACTTGTGGTTTCCATGCGGCTGCAAGCAAAGCCCGCCGTTTTCCCGGCGGGCTTTGCCATTCCCACCTTCGAAAACACTAAAATGGATCTCGATTTCAAGAAAGCCGATGGCCTCGTCACCGCCATCATCCAGGACCACAAATCCGGCCGCGTCCTCATGGTCGCTTACATGAACGAGGAGTCGTTCCGCCTTACCGTCGAGCGAGGCTACGCCATCTTCTGGTCCCGCTCCCGCCAAAAACTCTGGCTCAAAGGCGAATCCAGCGGCCATAAGCTCCTCGTCAAGTCCATTCAAACCGACTGCGACAAAGACGCCCTCCTCATTCAAGTCGAACCCGTCGGCCCCGGCGTCTGCCACGAAGGCTGCGAAAGCTGCTTCTTCCGCACCCTCGATGAAGGCGACTGGAAAGTCACCGAAACCCAGACCTACGATCCCGCCGCCGTCTACAAAAGCTAGGAATATGCCCAACAAACTGAAACTCGGAATCCCCAAAGGCTCACTCGAAAACGCCACCATCGACCTCTTCAAAAAAGCGGGCTTCCACATCCAGTCCTCCAGCCGTTCGTACTTCCCCGCCATCGACGATCCGGAAATCGAATGCATGCTCATCCGCGCCCAGGAAATGGCCCGCTACGTCGAGGACGGCGTGCTCGACGCCGGACTCACCGGCTTCGATTGGATCCAGGAATCCGGCGCTAAAGTCGTCAAAATCGCTGACCTCGTCTACTCCAAACAGAGCTTCGGAAAAGTGCGCTGGGTCCTCGCCGTTCCCGAATCCTCGCCCGTCAAAACCGTCAAGGATCTCGAAGGCAAAATCATCGCCACCGAGCTTGTCCAAGCCACCAAAAAGTATCTTCGCAAGAACGGCGTCAAGGCCAAAGTCGAGTTCAGTTGGGGCGCCACCGAAGTCAAGCCGCCAGACCTCGCCGACGCCATCGTCGAGGTCACCGAAACCGGCTCCTCCCTCCGCGCCAACAAGCTCCGCATTGTCGAAGAACTCTTCACATCGAACACCCAGCTCGTCGCCAATATGGCCGCCGCCGCCGACCCCTGGAAGGCCGGCAAACTCGCCGACATCAAGATGCTTCTGGAAGGCGCAATCGCCGCCCTTGGCAAAGTCGGCCTCATGCTCAACGTCGAGCGCAAGAATCTCGAAACCGTTCTCGGCCTCCTCCCCGCGCTGAAAAATCCGACCATCTCCCCGCTCGCCAAAGACGACTGGGTCGCCGTCAACACCATCCTCGACGAAACCACCGTCCGCACCATCATCCCCCTCCTCAAGAAGGCCGGCGCCAGCGGCATCGTCGAATATCCCCTCAACAAAATCATCGAATAGCCCAACTCGTGTAGCCAAAAAATGATACGTATCGTTGACCACACCCAAGTGGGCCGCATCCTCGCCCGCAAAGCCGCCCGCTTCACCGAAGCCGAGCAGACCGTCGCCCCAATTCTCGAAGCCGTCCGCCGCCGCGGCGACAAAGCCGTCATCGAATACGCCCGTCAGTTCGACGGCTTCAACCGCCCCTCACTTCGCGTCAGCGAAGACGAGCTCAAAGCCGCCCAGGCCGCGCTCTCCAAGGAATTCCGCGCCGCTGTCAAAACTGCCTCCACCAACATCCGCGCCTTCGCCAAACTCCAACTCCCCGCCGCCAAATCCGCCGTCATCTCCCCCGGCCTCAAGGTCGGCCAAATCATCCGCCCGCTCGACACCGTCGCCGCTTACATCCCCGCCGGCCGCTACCCGCTGCCCTCGACGGTGCTCATGACCGTCATCCCCGCCCTCGTCGCCGGCGTCCCCAATATCTGCGTCACGTCCCCCCGCTTCGTCAACGAAATCTTCGGTACGGCGGCGCTGCTCAAGACCCCCCACGTATTCCAAATCGGCGGCGCTCACGCCATAGCCGCCTTCGCCTACGGCACCAAAACCGTCCCCCGCGCGGACCGCATCGTCGGCCCCGGCAACATCTATGTTGCCGCCGCCAAGAAGCTCCTCGCCGGCGAGGTCGGCATCGATTTCATCGCCGGTCCTACCGAAATTCTCATGATCGCCGAAGACGGCAACCCCGCCTGGATCGCCGCCGACATGCTCGCCCAAGCCGAGCACGATACCGACGCCTCCGCCGTCCTCCTCACCACTTCCAAGCAACTCGCCCTCGCCGTCCAAAGCGAAATCGAGCGCCAGTTGACCACGCTCCCCACCGCCCCCACCGCGCGCAAAGCCATCGACCGGAACTCCGCCGTCATTCTCGTCCGCTCGCTTGACGAAGCCGTCGAAATCTCCAACCGCTTCGCCCCGGAGCATCTCTCCGTTCCCGATGCCAGCCTCGTCAAAGGCATCCGTCACGCCGGCTCCATCTTCATTGGTCAATACAGCCCCGAAGCCGCTGGTGACTATGCCAGCGGCCCCAATCACGTCCTGCCCACGAGTGGCGCTGCCCGCCTTCGCGGCGGCCTCTCCGCCATGGACTACGTGAAGATCATCTCCACCCAGGAACTCTCCGCCGCCGCCCTGAAGGCGCTCGAACCCGCCATCACCACCCTCGCCCGCGCCGAAGGCCTGGAAGCCCACGCCCGCAGCGTCGAGGTCCGCCGTGGCAAGTAAACTCCGCCCCCGTCCCGCCGTCGAAAAGATGGCGCCCTACCATCCCCCAACCGGTGGCCGCATGGACCGCCTCCGCCTCGACTTCAACGAGAACACCCTCGGCTGCTCCGAAACCGTCACCCGCTTCATCGCCGAACACCTCGTCGAAAACGACCTCGCCGTTTATCCGGAATACGGCCAGGCCGTCGAGGAACTCGCCACTTTTTTCAAGGTCGACCCCGCCGAATTCACCATCACCAATGGCACCGACGAAGCCATCCAAGTCCTGGTCAATACCTACATCGACGACGGCGACGACACCATCATCCTCACGCCCTCCTACGCCATGTACCGCTTCTACTGCGAAGTGGCCGGCGCGCAAATCCGCGAGATTCCGTATAAGCCCGGCACCCTCGCCTTCCCGCTTCAGGAACTCCTGGGCGCCATCCTTCCCGCCACGCGCCTCATCCTGATTTCGAATCCCAACAACCCCACCGGCTCCGGCATCGACCTTGACGGCATCCAGCGCATCCTCAAAAAAGCCCCTAACGCCGCCGTCCTCATCGACGAAGCCTACTACGAATTCAGCGGCGTCACCGCCCTCAAACTCATCAACGACTACCCCAACCTCTTCGTCAGCCGCACGTTCAGCAAGGTCTACGGCATGGCCGCCATGCGCGTCGGCTGCCTGTTCTCAAAGGCCGAAAACGTAGCCTGGATGAAGAAGGCCCAGTCGCCCTACAGCGTTAACTCCCTCGCCGTCCTCGCCGCCCGCGCCGCCATTCGCGATACCGCCTTCATCTCCGAATACGTCGGCGAAGTCCTCGCCGCCCGTGAGCTGCTCTACGTCGGCTTCGAGAAGCTCGGCATTCCCTACATCAAGAGCCAGGGCAACTTCGTCCTCTTCGCCGCCGGTGACCGCGCCGTCGAAATCCGCGA
The DNA here is from genome assembly GCA_945900935.1 of Candidatus Sulfopaludibacter sp. SbA3. Lineage (GTDB taxonomy): Bacteria > Acidobacteriota > Terriglobia > Bryobacterales > Bryobacteraceae. The sequence continues at coordinate 4,739 of CAMDKT010000371.1, forward strand.
CACCCTCAAAGAACGCGGCATCCTTGTCCGTGACCGCAGCTACGAGATCCCCGGCTGTGTCCGCGTCACCGTCGGTACCCGTGAACAAATGCGCAGATTCCTCAATGAACTGGAGGGTATATGGAAGCGCAAATGATCGCCTTCGACATGGACGGCGTCCTGGTCGACGTCACCGAGTCCTACCGCGAAACCATTGTCCAGACCGTGAAATTCCTCAGCGGCCAAACCATCGAACGCGCCGCCATCCAGGACTACAAAAATCAGGGAGGCTGGAACAACGACTGGGCGCTTTCCCAGCACATCCTCGCCCAATTCGGCGTCGAACTCCCCTACCAAACCGTCGTCGATGAGTTCCAGAAAATTTTCTTCGGCCCCAATGGCAACGACGGTCTCATGCAGCGGGAAGTTTGGATCGATACCACCGGAACCCTCGCGCGCCTCAACCAAAAATACGCCTTCTCCGTCTTCACCGGCCGCCTTCGCGCCGAAGCCCAAATCACGCTCGACCGCTTCGCCCAGGGCCTGCGTTTCCAACCCGTCATCGGCGATGACGACGTGACCAAAGGCAAGCCCGACCCCGAAGGCCTCCACAAAATCGCCAACGTCCGCTACTACATCGGCGACACCGTCGACGACGCCCGCGCCTCCCTCGCCGCCGGCGTTCCCTTCATCGGCGTCGGCCATCGCCGCGACGCAGGCCACGCCAAAACCGTCGCCCTCATGGAAGCCGAAGGCGCCATCGCCATCATCGAAAGCATCAACGAACTGGAGGCAATCCTACCCGCATGAGAACCGCCTCCGATGCGATCACAGAGCCATCCGCGTACCGAGCCGCGACCGCCAGGGAGCGGTCCGCCAATGGCATCACCCAACCGGAGTAAATCCTTTTCACATGAGAACCGCAGCCGTTGAACGCATCACCAAAGAAACGCAAATCCGCGCCAAACTGAAAATCGAGGGCAAGGGGAAATACAGCATTTCCACCGGTATCCGCTTCCTCGACCACATGCTCGAACTCTTCACCAAACACGGCGGCTTCGACATGGAACTGCAAGCCACCGGAGACCTCGATGTCGATCAGCACCACACCGTCGAAGACGTTGGCATTGTCCTCGGCCAGCTCTTCGCCAAAGCCCTTGGTGATCGCAAAGGCATCAACCGCGCCGGCTACTTCATCATGCCCATGGACGAGACGCTCTCCGTCACTGCCATCGATCTCGGCGGCCGCCCCGCCCTCGTCTATAACGACAAAGTGAAAACCCGCCTCGTCGGCGACCTCCAGTCCGAACTCGTCCATGACTTTTTCGATGGCTTCGCCGTCCACGCCGGTGCCAACGTTCACGTCCTGGTGATGTACGGCCGCTCCAATCACCACAAGCTCGAAAGCATCTTCAAAGGCTTCGCGCGCGCCATGAAATTTGCCTGCTCCACCGACGCGCGCCTCAAGGACCAACTCCCCTCCACCAAGGGCCTCCTGGAAGGGACAACATGAGCACCGTCGCGGTCTTCGATTACGGTGCCGGTAACCTCC
>CAMDKT010000372.1 GCA_945900935.1 Candidatus Sulfopaludibacter sp. SbA3
CGGCCGGCTGACAGGCATCGCATGAAACCACGACGCCATATACTCGTCCGTCACCCTCCGCCGCTTCATAATCTCCGCCCGCTTCTCACATACCCGTCCCCAGGAAACCGCCACTTTCCAAAAGGCCTTCAACGAGCTGTGCTCCCGCAGAATACAAGCCCCGATCACAATCAGATCCCGCACCGTGATCGAAAACCAGTTCCGCCGGTACAAGTCCCATGTCATGTTCTTGATTCGCATCAGGAACCGGTTCTTCACCGAATGCATGTTGATCTCCGGCGGCAGCGCCCGCCGATTCCCCGGCAACACGTTCCTCACGTGATAGGCGCGCGCATACGGCGTATACAAACACCGCCAGCCCAACAACTGATGCCGCCACGCCACATCCGCGTCTTCCCTGTAGACAAAAAAGTCGTGGTCGAAAAACTCTCCCTGCACCGTCACGTCTTCAATCATCTCTCGCCGGTACAGCGCCGCCGCCGCCGTCGCCCCAAACACATATTCAAAATTCGAGTACTCCCCGCCATCCGGCAACTGGCTGCCCCGGTCCAAATGCCGCAGCATCGGCGTAAAATACATCCCCGTCGAGTCGATCACCGCCTTATCCGGCAGCTCAAACGTCGATTTGATCGTCAACAACTTCCCGCACACAGCGCCGATCCGCGGATGCAACTGCCCTGCTTCCACCAGTTGTTGAATAAATCCGGGCATTAGCAGCACGTCCGGATTCAACGTCAACACCCACTCGCCCCTCGACATCGCGATCGCCTGGTTCTGCGCGGCGGCAAAACCAACGTTTTCCTCGTTATACACAATGCGGCAGTGCCCATCGAACTGTTCCAGAATATCAATCGTGCCGTCCGTCGACGCGTTGTCGATCACAATCAATTCCACGTAGGAATATTTTTGCGCCAGCACCGATTCCAGGCATTTCTTAATGAACCGCCCGCTGTTATAGGTCACGAGTGTGACGGAGACAAATTCGAGTTGGGACATGAATGAGTTTTAAGATCTAACACGGCCAGGGCGAACCCGTTACGATTTCCCCGATTTGTCGTACTCTCCGCCGGGCCCATCTTCCGTCGAACGGATCCCGTGGAGGCACTTCCGCGCCATTCTCCAGATGAATTTAATAGATGAAATCCGAGACCAAATCGACTCCCCATCCCTACCAAAAAGTATGCGGGGAACAACTGCTACTCCCACTATCACTGCCACAATTCGCCTGGACTGGGGGCGAAAATGCTTCGCTGCGTACTTAAGCAGACTACCATACCAGACTCTAGCGCGGCATCCAACATCAATCTTTTGAACAGAATGTCCTCCATGATGAAGTACCCGTACTTGGGGAGTAAACCAGATTGTGCCGCCAGTTGCCAACAGGCGTTGGCAGAAATCGACATCCTCGAACCACACTGGATAAAACCCCTCATCGAACCCTCCCAATCGCTCCCAGTCAACCCGGCGGAACAAAAAACAAGCTCCCGCCGGCTGTTCCACCTCTTGCGCCTGTAACGGGTCAAGGTCGAAACAGCGGTACCGCCGGTTGACCGGATTCGCCGGCCAGATTCGATTTATTCCCAGCACTTCGAGTGCCAATGCCAACGGCGTCGGCAGACGCCGGAAACTAAAGCCTTTCTGCGGACTCCCCCCCGGATTCACAAGCAATCCCGCCGCGGCGCTGTGTCCTTTTTGAACCACCGCAGTCACCATCGCCTCGATCGGGTCCAATAATTCGATATCCGGGTTCAACAACAACAAGACCGCCTCCCTGGATTCCCGCAAGGCGCGATTTACCCCGCCCGCGAACCCCAAATTCGTGGGACTCTTCACCACCCGCACACGCGCGTCTGCCGGAATCTCTTCAACCGTCCCATCCGCCGAGCCATTGTCCACTACCAAAACTGAAACGCCTTGCCGCAAACACGATTCCACCGCCCGCCCAATGTAACCCGATGAATTGTAGGTAACAAATACGGCCAGCAGGTCTTCCATCACCCCACCCCCCCCGCCTCCGACTCCTGTAGTACAACTCCCAATTGCGCCGGTCGCGGCTTGCTCGCTATCACTTCCATCACCCAATCCTCGCCGTGAGCCGGAAATACCACCGCCACAAACGGTCCGGCCCGCTGGCCATCTGCATTTCGTACAATGTTTTCTCCGACTCCTGTAGTAACTCCCTCAATCGCGCCGGCCGCGGCTTGCCCGGTATTACCTCGCCCGGCACGTCCGGCCATCGCCCCTGCTTCAAATAATGTGCCCGCAGCAGCGCCCGCGCGATCCGGTATTCCGACCCATAATCCGGCAGCAGATATTGATACGCCAACCGCCGGTGATTCCGCAAAATCTGCCGCGTCGAGTAATCGCTCCGCGCCCCAGCCGTCGCGCTGCCCTCGTGAACCCCAGTCGCCGATGGCTCAAAGTATCCAGTTTTGCCCAACATTGCCGCCCGCAAACTCCACTCCACGTCTTCGTAATAGGAATGGTACGTCTCATCCAGTTCCATCCCCGCTCTCTTCCCAAGCACCGCTGTAAACGAAGTAAACGAAATTCGCCGCGCCTGCGACCAAAGCGGCCCGTCCACCCGCCCCGCCCCCGCCCGCCATGCCAGCCCGCCCTGGGTCAATAAGTCAAATGTTCCATCAATTAACCCATCCGGGCGGTAAAGTTTACCGCAAGCAAAATCAACTTGCTCGGTCGAAATGACCGCTTCCAACCGCTCCAGCCAGTCCGGCGACAGCGTCACATCGTTATTGATAACCGCCACCAGAGCCGTCCCCGCCGCCCGCAATCCCGTATTCACCGCCGCCGCAAACCCCAAATTCGACTCGTGCCGCAAAACACGCGCCCCAGCCATCGGCGCCAATGGCTCCGCCGTCCCATCATCGACGACGATTATTTCCTCCGGCGGCACCGTCTGCCGCCGCAAACGCGAAACTGCCCCCTGAGTCAAACCCTCGTGACCGAAAGCCGGAATGATCGCCGTCACCTGCCCCATCAGCCCCTACTTTCGCCGCGCCGAAAATCGTTTCTTAAGCAGAAAATAGAGATTAAAAAACCCGTCACGCCATGGATTTAGCTTCATTTCGCCCAGCCTTGAAGTGTACAGAATGGAGATCTCAGAAAAACGAACGTTTGAATTTCGCAGCGCCTCGATCTTGATCTCCTCGCTGAACGCCATCCCATCGCTCTCCAGATTGAATCCCTCCAGGATCGACCGCCGGAACACCCACATCCCCGATTGCGAGTCCCGCACCCATCGGAAGTACAACAAACTCATCGCCAGCGACAGCACGAAATTGCCAAATTTGTGCTTGAAACTCATCGCCTCGCTATCTCGCACCGGAAACCGCGACGCGTTCAAGAAATCAACCTGCAAGTGCAGGAACGCCTCCAGCAAATACGAAATCGCATCCGGCGGATAGCTGTGATCCCCGTCCAAGGTGATGATAATATCCCCGGTGGCTTCGGAAAATCCGCGTTTATACGCGCGGCCATAGCCCCGGACGTTCTCCCTTATCACATTGGCGCCAAACGACTTAGCAACATCTGCCGTTCGGTCCGTGGAGCCATTGTCGACAACAATAATGTCATCGACAAAGGCCGGCATGCGGATGAGAACCTTTTCAATCCCCTGCTCCTCATTGAGACAGGGAATAATCACCGTAATGCGAAGATCCTTGTACAAGCTGTCATTGTAACTAGTCCGAACGGGCCGCGGCAGTCTAATCTTTCGGCGGAATCCACCCCGGATAGGGTCGCGCCGAAGAGAGGATATCCCCATCCGGATGCAGCGCCAGCCACTGGTTCAGCGCCGCGCCGGCCTTGCCCTGCTCCACCGTGCGGATCAGCTTCCACTCGCCGTGCAACGCCGCATAACGAAAGTCCGCGCGTTCATTGGACTTAACTCCAAAAAACAACGGCTCCCGCGCCAACACTGTTCCGCCCGATAACTGCGGCCACAAGTTCAAACCGTCCAATGGCCTCTTCCCTTCCGGGGTCCCGCCCACCGCCCCCGCCAAAGTTGGGAACAGATCGGTAACCGCCAACACCTGCTGAGACTTCGCCCCCGCTGCGACCCGCCATTGTCGCTCAGAAACAACACAACTGTATCCTTCGCCAAACCCTCGGAATCCAACACATCCAACACCTGTCCCACCGCCGCATCCATCGCATCAATCGCCCCAGCCAGCACACGCAGCCTGGCATTCGGCAACTGACGGTACTTCACCATCACTTCGTCAGGAGCCGAAAGCGGTGTATGCACCGCATTGAACGGCAAGTACAAAAAGAACGGCATGATCCTATCACGCTGGCGAATCCAATGCACCGCCTCTTTCGCCAGCAAAGCCGTCGAATACCCATCCTCGTCCACGCTGACGCCATTCCGCTGCCAATCCAGCCCTCCCAGATGCCGGTGCGAAAAGTAATCCACATCGGCGTTCACATGCCCATAAAAGTGATCGAACCCCCGCGCATTCGGCAGCAATCGCCGGTGCGCATGCCCCAAATGCCACTTCCCAATACATGCCGTCTGATAACCAAACATCTTCAAAGTCTCCGGCAACAAATGTTCCTCCACCGGCAGCCCGTGTGGCGACCAGGGCCGAATGACGGTAAAGACCATTCCATAGCGAATCGGCATCCGCCCCGTTAGCAGCGCCGATCGCGTCGGCGAGCAAAACGGAAACGCGTAACAACGAGCCAGCTCCAAGCCTTCGCGAGCGATGCGATCAATATGCGGTGTGGGCGTTTTTCCGCCATGGAAGCCGACATCCCGCCACCCCAGATCATCGGCCAATACTATGACCACATTCGGCCGCGCCGGAACAGCCAAGGAAGCGACGAACTGACGACGGGTCCACATAATCCGATTCGTTACTCTTAGTACGCAGCCGGGCCAGCTATGATGAGGGTGTGAGAAAAGCACTTCTTCTTTCAACCATCGCCATCACGATGCTGTTCGCCATGGACCACGCGGCGCGGGACGTGAAATCGGTCTACATCCTCCGCATGGGCAGCGGTCTGGATCAGTTTTTGGCCAGCGAACTCACCAAAGGCGGAGTCTACACGGTGACCACCGACCCGCAAAAGGCCGACGCTCTCTTCACCGATTCGCTCGGCACGAGTTTCGAAAACAAGTTCAACGAACTCTACCCGCCGCCAGCCCCGCCCCCTCCGCCCAAAACGGATGACAAAAAAGACGAGAAGAAGGAAACCGCCCTCGTCGCCGACACGATGCCCCGCCTAGGCAATTCCACCATGGGACGCGGCAAAGGCACGATCTTTCTGGTAGATAAAAAATCGCGGAACCTGTTGTGGTCCATGAACCGGCAACCGAAGAATAGCGGCTCCCAGGAAATGGTTGTTCAAGCACGGAAGATCGTCGACCAACTGAAGAAGGACCTCGGCCTCACCCCGGTCAAATAAACCAGTGCCAGCAACGCGAGCACCCGCGTAATCCAACTGCCCCCAATCCATCCGCCCTCGCCGGCACGGACACTCCGTTCAAATACGCCTTCCACGGCTCCCGCCCGCCCTACGCCCCGAGCCGAATCATCCCCGGCACCGAATGCGCCATCGTCCGGCGCGCCCGCGGAATCTCGTAAAGCCTCGTATCCCGCTCCTCCCACACCACCGGCAGATGCCCTGCCAACACGTCCTTCGCAAATGGCTTCCAGAATTCCGGCTGAACCTCCTGTGCCGCGCCGTCAGTTCCCAGACTCCCGCAATTCCGCCAGCAACCACCGCGGCCGCCCCGCCAATCCACGCTCCGCCCCGAAAACCACCAACAAAACCAGCACTGATTCCGCCTCCGGCCGGTACCGCCCCGGCTGTTGTAACAGCACCACATCCCACCGGTAATAAACCACCGGAATCGCTACTGTTTCCCATGCCAGCAACACGGCAAATCGCCGCACCGCAACCCAACTCCTAACGCTCTCCGGAGGCAACGCCCCGGTCACTCCAAACGGATTCGCCAAAGCCGCCATCCCCGCGCCCAAGCCGCCACCGCCAGACACACCATCGCCAGGGCCAATTGGTACGGAGCCTCGCCCCAAATCAGCGTTACATACAAGCGCCGCGGCTCCGGCGAACCCAACGAATAAACCTAAAAACGGCAGTAGCCCTCTCAGGTTGAACCGCGAAATGGTTACTATCGTTCAACAGGGAGACTGAAGAAGAGTTGGTAGAGGCTGACCCAGAGGGTGAGGCTCAAAAGGCAGGAAAAGGGACGGTAGAAACCGCAACGAGCCTCGACACG
>CAMDKT010000373.1 GCA_945900935.1 Candidatus Sulfopaludibacter sp. SbA3
CCGCATGATCATCGCCCAAGCCCGCGCCGAAAAGATGCCCATCCTTTCGAGCGATTCCACTCTCCGCAAATACGACGTCACGCTGCTCTGACTTACCGCAGTTCCCGAATCCGCACATTCCGAAAATGAACTTCAATCCCCGGTCCGGAATGTACCTGCAGCGCCAGGAAGCCGGCCAAAGCAATGCCCGCCTCTTTCTCCTCGTAATCCACAGTCACCAGCCAGTTCAACCGCAGCGTAATCCGCGATCCCTGCGCCCGAATCACATACTCGTTCCATCCGCCCTTGTCCAAATCCGGCAGCGTCGGCGCCTGCGCCAACACCCGCTTCCGCCTCGATTCGTCATATAAACAGCCCCAATACTGCTGCCCCACATCCGCCTGATACCCCGAAACTTCATGCGGTATCGCCGCCGGCACGGACCGGAACTGCACGCCGCTATTCCCCGCTCCGTTCAGCAGCCGGAACTGCAACCGCAACTCAAAGTCCCCAAACGACCGGCGAGTCCGCAGGAAGTCGTTGTACTTCAATCCGTCATGCTTGCCCACAATCATCCCGTGCCGCACGCTCCACAATCCCGGCGTGTCGACTTCCCACCCCTCCAACGAAACCCCATCAAACAACGAAACAAATCCCTCTTCCTTCGGCCACTGCGCCGATTGCCCGCTCCGCAACGCCATATTCGCCAAATGCGCCGACGAGGCCGAAATCACTCCCGCCTCCACCGGCGCAGCCGCCGGCTTCCGGCTCCGTATCGCCTCCAGCCAATTCTCCAGATGCAGCCTCTCCCCATCCGGCTTGTCGTAAAAATCCGCCCCACGGACCCCCGTCCCCAAAATCATCTCCTCATACGGAAACGATTTCTTCGCCGGCTCCGGATGCAGCTCATACCGTCCCCGGTCGATGTAGAGCGTCCCCTCATCGCCCATGAACTCAATCATCGCCGCGTTCCGCGCGTTGGCAAACGTCGATTCAAAATACGCCTGCACGCCCTGCTTCGGATACCGCAGCAAACACTGCGCCGTGTCCGGTGTCTGCCAGCGCCACTCCGGCCGCATACTGTCGCCGATCGCCACCGCTTCCGCCGGAGCATCCAGGTCCAGAATCCAATGCGCGACATCGATCCAATGCACCATCAAATCCGTAAACGTCCCCCCGCCGAAATCCCAAAACCAGCGCCAATTGCGGAATTGATACGCATCGAACGGCTGATCCGGCACATGCCCCAAAAACCGCCGCCAGTCCACCGTCTTCGGATCAACCAGCGGAATCGCCCCGCCCCGATTCGTGTTCCGATTCCACGTCAAATGGACCTTGTGAACCTTCCCCAGCTTCCCCGCCCGAATGATCTCCCGTGCCCTTTGAATATGCGGCATCGACCGCTGCTGCATCCCCACCTGCACAATCCGCCGATACTTGTTTTGCGCGTCAATCGCCTGCGCGCCCTCGGCCAGCGAATGCGTCAACGGCTTCTCCACATAGACATCCTTGCCCGCCGCGCAAGCGTCCGTCAGCAACTGCACATGCCAATGGTCCGGCGACGCAATCAACACCGCGTCCAAATCCTTCCGCTGCAAAAACGCCAAATGATCCTTCGATGAAGTAACACCACCGGCCAGCAACGAAGCCTTCTCAATATTCGCGTCCCAAACATCGCAAATTCCCACAATTTTCGCGCCAGACATCTGCGCCAGCGACTTCATCAAATGCTGCGCCCGGCCCCCCGCGCCAATAATGCCGATCTGAATCCGGTCATTGGCGGCAAAGGCCCGAGGCGCAAACAATGCGGCGGAAAGAAGCGAACGGCGCGTCATCATGGATTTATATTATCCTCACATAGGAGCAAATCGTGAAGACTCGTCGCCAGATCCTCGAAGACTGCATCGTCAGGGGTTCCCTCCTGGCCGGCGTCGCCACCATGTCCCAAACCCAGTTGCTTGCCTTCTGGCAACAAGGCGAAGCCCAAGCCGGCAAGCCCACATCCACCGAAGTCCTCGGACCCTTCTTCCGCAAAGGCGCGCCGAATAACACGAACATGCGCGTCTCCGGCGACCCCGGTTTCCCGCTCCGCGTCAGCGGCCAGGTCTCCAACACAAAAGGCCAAAAAGTTCAGGGCGTCAAAATCGATATCTGGCAGGCCGATCACGTCGGCCTCTACGATGTCCAGGGCTATCGCTACCGCACCAAACTCGATGTCGAGTCGGCCTCTGAATACGTCCTCGAGACCATCCTCCCCGGCCACTATGATGACCGCCCCGCTCAGCACATCCACTACATGATCACCGCCCCCGGCCACAAAACCCTCATCACCCAGGCCTACTTCGCCACCGATCCTTTCTTCGAAGGCGACCCCGCCAAGAACTACAAGAAACGCGGCATGGTCTCCAGTCCCGAACTCGTTCGCAACGTCAATCTATTCGAAGGTCCCGGCCAGCCGCGCGCCACCATCCAATTCGACATCTGCCTGGAGAAGGCGTAAATGGACCGCAAAATCGCCTCCGAAGCCAATGTCGGGTCGCTCGCTTTCTCCCCTGACGGCAAACTCCTCCGCGGCCTCTGCCAGGACGGCAAACTCCGCTCCTGGGACGTAACTTCCGGCGCCGTTCGCCAAACCACCGCGTTTGACGATGGCGACACCGCCCCCAACTTCTCCGCTTCCGGCCTCACCACCATGGGCAAGGACGGCAGCCTGAAATCCTGGGACCTCGCCACCGGCAAGGTCGCCAAACGCCTCTCCAATCCCGGCCGCCATGCGCGCCGCGTCATCGGGCCCACTGACGGCTCGGCCTATCTCTCCGAGGGCCGCACCGAAATCAAGGTCCGCGCCCTCGACGCCAACGGCAAAGAACGCTTCGTCGTGCCATCGGGGCTCGGCGGCCTCGGAGCGCTTGCCATTTCTCCGGACGGCGCCAATGTCGTCGCCGCCAGCTACGACGCCGACGTCCGCGCCTGGAACGCCCGCAACGGCGAACTCCTCCGCCTCATCGACGAACTCCCCGTTTCTATGTTCGATCTGAAATTCTCACCCGATGGAAAATGGCTCGCCGCCGCCGGCGCTGATCGGATCGTCTACATCTACGACACCAAAACCTGGAGGGTTTCCCGCCAGTTCACCGGCCAGCCCGAAATGATCTCGGCCCTCGCTTTTTCTTCCGACGGCGGTCGCCTCGCCTCCGGCGGATTCAGCGAACTAACGCAGAAACGGCCTGTAAAAGTGATCGTTTGGGACGTCAAAAGCGGCGCCAAACTGCGCATTTTTGACGCTTCTCAGCGTGTTGCCAGCGTCGTTTTCTCCCCCGATGGATCCCTGACCGCCGTTTCCACCGGCACAAAATCCATCGATCTCTGGCAGGTCGCCGCATGATTCCCATTGCCTCGCGCGTCGCCGCGCTGCGCCCAACTGCCGTAAATTCCATCCTCGCCGACGTTCGGGCACAAGTTGCCCGGGCCACCCCCGGCCCCCTCGTTTCCCTCATGCGCGGTGAGCCCGATCTCCCCACCCCCGCCCACATTGTCGAAGCCGCCGCCAAGGCTCTCGCCGCCGGCCGAACCATGTACGCCGACCAGCGCGGTGAACCGAAACTGCGCGAAGCCATCGCCGTTAAGCTGCTTCGTGACAATGGCTTACAATACGATCCTGCGACCGAAATCCTGGTCACCACCGGCGGTACTTTCGGCATCTATGCCGCCCTCGCCGCCATGCTCAACGAAGGCGACGCCGTACTTGTCCCGGATCCGGTTTACGACGCCTATCTCTCCCCGATCCGGTTGAGCGGCGGCGAACCCGTCGCCGTCTCATCGACCATCGAAAATGGCCGTTTCGTGTTGAAAATAGAGGCCTTAGAAGCATCTTGGACCCCCGCCTGCAAAGCCCTTCTATTGAACACCCCCTGGAATCCCACCGGTACCGTCTTGACCCGCCAGGAATTAACCGATATCGCCGCATTCTGCGAACGAAAAAACCTCACGATCATCAGCGACGAAATCTACGAAGCCATTGTTTATGAAGGACATACCCACATTTCACCGGCTGTCATGGCGCGCGAGCGGACCGTGGTCGTCAACGCGCTCTCGAAAACCTACGCCATGACCGGATGGCGCGTCGGTTATGTCGCCGCTCCCGCCCCCTTTGTTCGCGCTATGTTGTTGATTTTGCAGCAGTCCAGCCGCGGACCAGCGACCTTCGTTCAGGATGCCGCCGCCGTCGCTTTAACCGGTCCCCAGGACTGCGTCGCGACGTATCTGGCGGAATATTCCCGGAGGCGAAAATCGGTTTTGGAATCGCTTCCAAATGTACTCGCCCCCGAAGGTGGCTTCTTCGCTATGCTGGACCTTCGTGCTTCCGGAACGCCTAGCGATCAGATTCGAAAGAAGTTACTTGCGGAGTCCGGAGTCGTCGTCGTGCACGGCGCGGCATACGGCCCCGGCGGCGAGGGCACTTTACGCGTTTCCTTTGCCTCTGGCGGCGAAGTTCTCGAACGCGGTTTAGCCAAGCTCAGCCAGGCTTTGAGAGGGTAACCGGATGCGGAAAACGGAACTGCCGACCCCGGCTTTGGTCGTAGACCTGGACTTGATGGAGGCCAATATCGCTTCCATGCAGGCTGCGGTTTCCAGTGCGGGCAAGGTGCTGCGCCCCCACGCCAAAGCCCATAAACGTGTGGAAATTGCACGAAAACAGATCGCAGCCGGAGCGGTTGGCGTGTGCTGCGCGACCCTGACCGAAATGGAATCCATGCTCCGCGCGGGGATTGACGTTCTCCTCACAACACCGGTGGCTTCTCTAGCTAAAATCAATAGAATAAATGAGTTAGCGCGGATTGGCGAAATAACCGTTGTCGTCGACCATCCCATGCAGGTCGCGCTTTTTGCCGAGTCCGGAGCGAATCTGAACGTCCTGGTCGATCTGGATATCGGGGATCATCGCACCGGAATCCCCTGCGACGAGCGAGCCGTTCAGTTAGCACTTGCGGTGGAGGCAGCGCCGAATTTACGGTTCGGCGGGTTGCAGGCCTATTCCGTTTCCGGGTCGCACACCGTGGGGCGTCAAGCGCGGATGGCGCATTCGACAGCCGCCCTTTCGCTGGCCGTTGAAATCCAGAAAGAGTTGATCCGACAGGGGTTGGACGCCACGCGATTAACCGGCGGTTCCACCGGAACATGGGATATCGATATCGCGATTCCGGAACTGACTGAAATGCAGGCCGGATCGTATGCGCTCATGGACGTGGCCTACGGGAAGATTGGCGCTATACCATTCCCAGTTGCGATGACGGTATTGGCGACGGTGATCAGCGCGTCGCATCCGGATCGGGTAACAGTGGACGCGGGGTTCAAGGCGTTCTCAACCGACCGGCCCTTCGGCCCGGAGGCGATCGGCCTCCCAGGCTCCCGCTGGGAGTGGGCGGGCGATGAGCATGGCTTCCTGTTCGCCGATGCGCTACCGAAGATCGGCGAACAAGTCGCCTTCGTTGTGCCGCATTGCGATCCGACCGCGAACCTGCACGAGAAAATGTACGCTTGCCGGGGAGAGGAAGTTGTCGAGGTTTGGACGAGATGTTAGAGCAGGATCTGACTGCGGCCATAACCGGCGAAGTGCGCTTCGATACAGTCTCAAGAGCGCTCTATTCCACCGATGCGAGCGTTTACCAGATCATGCCTTTGGGCGTGGTCGTCCCGCGGACGCGCGAGGACTTGATCGCGGCGGTGATGGTGGCGGCGCGGCACAAATGTTCGGTCACGTTGCGCGGGGGAGGCACTTCGCAGGCCGGCCAAGCGATTGGCTCTGGCATCCAGATCGACATTTCCAAGTACTACAACCGCGTGCTGGAAGTGAACCCGGAGGAACTGTGGTGCCGCGTGGAGCCGGGGATTGTCCTGGACGAATTGAACGCGGAGTTGAAAGTGCATTCGTTGCGGTTCGCGCCGGACATTTCAACCGCCAGCCGCGCAACCATTGGCGGCATGATGGCCAATAATTCGTCGGGCGCGCGCAGCGTTTATTACGGCAAGACGATTGACCATGTTTTGGAACAGACGGTGCTGTTCGCGGATGGCTCGACAGCGCAGTTGCGACCGTTGCGCGGAGCGGAATTGGAGGCGGCTTGCATTGGCGACTCCATCCCGGCGCAGGGCTATCGGCTGATGCGCCGCTTGGGAGTGGAGTTGGCCGACGAAGTGGAGACGCGCTTTCCCAAAGTCCTGCGGCGCGTGATGGGCTATAACCTCGACGAGTTTCGCGACCCCGCCGTTTGTGATCTAAC